>CACZOT010000020.1 GCA_902782795.1 uncultured Eubacteriales bacterium
CCCGGCCGTTGAAAAGGGCCTGCGCGAGAACATCCTCCACGGCGTGCTCGCCGGCTTCCCGGTCGTGGGCCTGACCGCCCAGCTGTACGACGGCGGCTACCATCCGGTCGATTCCTCCGAAATGGCCTTCAAGATCGCCGCCCGCCTCGCCTTCAAGCAGCTCACCGGCGCCAACCCCGTGCTGCTCGAGCCCTTCTACACCGTACATGTTTACGTGCCGGATGAGTACATGGGCGATATCTACTCCGATATCAGCAAGCGCCGCGGCCGTATCCTCGGTTCCGAGCAGGTCAACGGCCAGCAGTGCGTCACCTGCGAGGCGCCCCTCGCCGAGATGTTCAAGTACGCGACGGATCTGCGCTCCATGACGCAGGCGCGCGGCTCCTTCGATATGGAGTTCGTCCGCTACGAGCAGGTGCCTGAATCCAACGCCAAGAAGATCATCGAGAGCGCGCAGCGCGAAGAGGACGAGGACGAATAATCCTTGCCGATACGCCCGGGGGCCGCATCAGTGCGGTCCCCGGAGTTTTTTTCTCCGGATAAAGGGGATGGGAGAATGATCACCGCAGTTTCCATGAACCCCAGCGTCGACCGGGCGATCACCGTGCCCAAGTTCACCTTCGGCGGCATGAACCGCGTTTCCTCCAGCCGGGACGACGCGGGCGGCAAGGCCGTGAACGTGGCCGTGGCCGCTGCGAGGCTCGGAGCCAAAACCCGGTGCGTGGGCCTGAACTGGAAGGAGAACGGGCGGCTTCTCACAGAGCGTTTGGAGCAGGCCGGGGTGGAGACGGATTTTCTCTGGCTGGACGGGGCCGTGCGCGTGAACATCAAGCTCGTGGACGGCGAGAGCGGCCTGGTCACGGAGATCAACTCCTCCGGCGCGAAGCTGACAGAAGCGCAGGTTCGGGAAGCGGAGGAGCTCATCCTCCGCAGCGCCAGGGAGAGCGAGGCGCTGGTGTGCACGGGTTCCTTGCCGCCCGGCTGCCCGGACGATTACTACGCACGCGTCATCGGCCGCGCAAAGGCCGTGGGATGCCTCTGCGCGCTCGACGCGGAGGGGAAGAAGCTTGCCGCGGGCATCGACGCAAAGCCGTTCCTCGTCAAGCCCAACCAGTTCGAGCTGGAAGGGCTCGCGGGCCGCAGCCTGAACGGCCTTGGGGAGATCGCCGCCGCCGCGCGGGAGATCGTCTCCGCGGGCGTTGAGGTGGCGGTGGTATCCATGGGCGCGGAGGGCGCGCTCGCCGTCACGGCGGATGAGGCCCTTTTCGCGCCGCGTCTGGAGATCCGCGCGGTGAACACCGTCGGCGCGGGGGATACCATGGTCGCCGGCATGATGACGGCCTTCTGTTCCGGCGCGGACCTCGGTGAGGCCCTGCGCACGGGTACGGCGGCCGCGGCGGCCTCCTGCATGACCGAGGGAACGCAACTCCTGGAGAGGGAGACGTACGAGGCTTTGCGCGGCAAGGTCGAACTGATCAAAAAATGATCCGCGCCGCATACACTGGCATCGGAAACGAAACGGGAGGGACGACCTATGCGCGCAGACCATGAAAACGCCAAACCCTTCGCCTTCCCAGGCGGTAAGACGGGAGCGCTGCTCTTGCACGGCTTTACGGGCACGCCGGGTCATATGCGGCCGCTGGGCGAGCGGCTCCGGGCTGCGGGATATACCGTGCGCGCGCCGCTCCTGCCCGGCCACGGCACCACGCTCGAGGATATGAACCGCGTCTCCTGGCGGGATTGGCTTGCCTGCGCCCGCTCGGAATACGCGTCTCTGCGCGGAGACTGCGAGAAGGTCGTGGTCATGGGGCTGTCCATGGGCGGGACGCTCGCCACGCTCCTGGCCGAGGAATACCCGGTGGACGGGCTCGCGCTCTTCGCGCCGTGTATCCGCATGCGCCAAAGGAGCGCGCCGCTGGCGAGAGTCGCCGCGCTGGCCAAGCCCTACGTCCGCTGGCCGGGAGACCGCCGCGCCGAGGTCGTCCCCGGGTACGACGAGCTCAAGGAATACAACTGCGGCTACAGCGGCATCCCTGTGGGCAATGCCTACGACCTGTACCGCCTCGTCGCTCGGGCGAACATGTCTCTCTTCGCCGTGACAGCGCCGACCATCGTCTTCCAGGGCAGGCTGGATACCACGGTCGATCCGCGCGGAGCGGAGCGGCTCATCGCAGGCGTGAGCTCTGAACAAAAGGAGCTCGTTTGGCTCGAAAAGAGCCGTCATCTGTGCACCATCGGTCCCGAACG
>CACZOT010000021.1 GCA_902782795.1 uncultured Eubacteriales bacterium
GGGGCGCACGGCTCCGGACGGCCTTCGGCCACCCGTCGCCACGCGCCCCTGGGGCGGTTCTGCGGGGCTGAGCGGCCCCAATGCAGGCCTTGGAAGCTGGGAGCGCGCACCCAGTCAATACCAAGACAGGAGAGGAGAAGAGGGATGCGGTCTCGCGGGCCGCTAAGGCATGAGGAGCGTTAAGACCGCGTGCGCGGGCCGTCCCCCGGGGCGGCGCCACCGCGTGTGATCCGCGGCCGCCCGTAGGCGGCCGCGGATCACACGCGGTGGCGCGCAAAAAGGACGCCGCTTCGGGCGGCGTCCTTACGACAAGTATTCAGCGGCGTCAGTTCTCCAGGAGCTTGCGCACGCGGCTCTCCAGGGTCGCGTCGACGAGGGCGGTCACCTTGGTGCCGGTCGCGGTATACTCCTCGGAGACGACCTGCCCCTTCTCATGCAGGAGCGAGAGCGCCGCGCCCTTCTGGTAGGGGATCTCGATCTCAATCTGGCGGCGCAGTTTGCTGACGCGGTCGGCGATGGCGGCGCGCAGGCGGTCGAGGCCCAGGCCGGTGGAAGCGGAAAGGATGACGGCGTCGGCAGGCTCGAAGAACGCGTCGGCGGGGACGAGATCGCACTTGTTGAGCGCCTCGATGCAAGGTTTATCGCCCGCGCCGAGCTCGCGCAGCACCTGGTGCACGGTATCGCGCTGTTCGCGGTAGTAGGGGCTGGAGATATCCGAGACGACCACGAGCAGGTCCGCCGAGAGGGCCTCCTCCAGGGTGGAGTGGAAGGCTTCGACGAGCTCATGGGGCAATTTGCGGATGAAGCCGACCGTGTCGACCAGCAGGCACTGGCGGTTGTCGCCCAGGTCCACGCGGCGGATGACCGGGTCCAGCGTGGCGAAGAGCTTGTCCTCGACGAGCACGTCCGCGCCGGAGAGAGCGTTGAGCAGGGTGCTTTTGCCCGCGTTCGTATAGCCGACCAGCGCCACGATAACCTGCTCGGTCTTCTCGCGGCGGGCGCGGTGCATCTCGCGCTGACGGCGCAGGCCCTCGAGCTCGCGCGTCATATCGTCGATGCGTCGGCGCACGCGGCGGCGGTCGGTCTCCAGACGCGTCTCGCCCGGGCCGCGCGTGCCGATGCCGGCGCCGAGGCGCGAAAGGGCCGTGCCCTTGCCGACCAGGCGGGGCAGGCGATATTTCTCCTGGGCCAGGGCGACCTGCAGCTTGCCCTCGCGCGTGACGGCGCGGCGGGCGAAGATATCGAGGATAAGCGCGGTGCGGTCCACCACGCGCACGCCGATGATCTCCTCCAGGTTGCGCTGTTGGGCGGCGGAGAGCTCGTCGTCCATGATGACCAGGTCGATCTCCTGGGCGCGGCATTCAAGCTGCAGCTCCTCGGCTTTGCCCGCGCCGATGAAGGTGGCGGGATCGGGCTTCAGGCGCTTCTGGAGCACCTTGCCCATCACGGCCGCGCCGGCGGTATCGGCGAGCTCGGCCAACTCGGCGAGGGAATCCTCGCTCTCGATGCCGACCAGGAGCACCTTCTCCTTTTTGACGGTGATGCCGCCCTCGGCGATGGCCGAGGCGAGGCGCTCGTCGGCGAGATCGATCTCGTGCAGCCAGAGGCTCTGGGGGATGCGCCCGGGCTTGACGGGCCCGAGCGTGTGGATGGACATCTTGCCGTACTCGAGCTCGCCCAGGTAGCTGGCGCTGATGCCCGTGGCGCGCTCCTCCTCCACGCCAATGACGCAGAGGGAATCAAAGCGCAGCAACTGCAGGGCCTGTTCGTCGGCCTCCGTGGGACGCGCGCCGCCGTCCGGGCGGGTGCGGATCAGGCGGATGCCGGAGAGGCGGTCGATATTGCGGCGCAGGTGCAATTCCGGCAGGCCCTCGGCCGTCATGTTGCCCATGGCGATATCCAGGACCTCGCCGTCGCGCGCGAGATAGACCATGATGCCGCGCTCGGTGACGGTGGTATAGTGGATGAGGATCTGCAGGAGGCGGTCGGGCAGGTAGGCGTCGCGCTCGAATTCCGTTTCGACCATGCGCTCGAGCTCCTGCAGGATCGACTCCCTTACGCCCTCGGTATATCCATAGATCATGCTTCCGGATGCCTCGCTTTATAATCCGCGATGGCGGCGTGGAGGGCCTCCTCGGCGAGAACGGAGCAGTGATGCTTCACCGGCGGCAGCCCGCCGAGGGACTCCATCACCTGCTTGTTGGTGACGGCGAGCGCTTCCTCAATGGTCTTGCCCATCACCATCTCCGTGGCGCGGCTGCTGGTGGCGATGGCCGCGCCGCAGCCGAAGGTCTGGAACTTCACGTCCACGATCACGTTGTTTTCGACCTTGATGTAGATCTTCATGATGTCGCCGCACTTGGCGTTGCCGACTTCGCCGACGCCCGAGGGATCCTCGATCTCGCCGACGTTGCGGGGGTGCATGAAGTGGTCCATAACCTGCTCGGTATACATTGTCTTTTGCTCCTTTCGACGCTGTCAGCGGTCGTTCTTGCGGTTTTCCGGCCAGAGGGGGGACATGGCGCGCAGCCTGGCGACGATCTCCTGCAGGGAGGCGATGGTGAAATCGACCTCCTCCTCGGTATTCTCCTCGGAGAGGGAGAGGCGCAGGGAGCCGTGGGCGATCTCGTGCGGCAGGCCGATGGCCAGGAGCACGTGGGAGGGATCCAGCGAGCCGGAGGTGCAGGCCGAGCCGGAGGAACCGGCGATGCCCTTGAGATCCAGGCTCAGCAGGAGGCTCTCGCCCTCGATGTAGCGGAAGCAGACGTTCACGTTGCCCGGCAGCCGCTTCTCCGGATGGCCGTTAAGGCGCACGTCCGGGATGGTCTCCAGGATGCCCTTGATGAGCCTGTCGCGCAGGGCGGAGACCTTTTTGGCGTTTTCTTCCATATGCTCCGTGGCCAGGGTGATGGCCTTGCCCAGAGCCACGATGGAGGCGAGGTTTTCCGTGCCCGCGCGCTGGCTGCGCTCCTGGGCGCCGCCGCGCATGAAGGGCTGGATGTGCAGGCCGGAGCGGATGTAGAGCGCGCCGATGCCCTTGGGGGCGTGCAGCTTATGGCCGGAGAGGGAGAGCATGTCGATGGGCATGTTCGCAAGATCGAAAGCGACGTGGCCCACGGCCTGTACAGCGTCGGTGTGGAACAGGACGCCCTTCTCATGGGCGATGGCGCCGATCTCCTGGATGGGCTCGATGGTGCCGATCTCGTTGTTTGCGGCCATGATGGTGACGAGGACCGTGTCCGGACGGATGGCCGCGGCGACGGATTCCGCGCTCACCAGGCCGTATTCGTCCACTGGCAGGTAGGTGACCTCGAAGCCCTCTTTTTCCAGCTGCTCGCAGGTGTGCAGCACGGCGTGGTGCTCGATGGCGCTGGTGATGATGTGGCGGCCCTTTTCTTTTTTCGCGTAGGCCGCGCCGCGGATAGCCCAGTTGTCGGCCTCGGTGCCGCAGCCGGTGAAGTAGATCTCCGAGGGCTTGGCGCCCAGGGCGGCGGCGACTTCGCGGCGGGCGGCGTCCAGCGCGCGCTTGGCGTCGCGGCCGTAGCCGTGCACGGACGAGGGGTTGCCAAAGTGTTCCGTCAGGTAGGGGAGCATGGCCTCCAGCACAGGCTCCGTGACGCGGGTCGTGGCGGCGTTGTCCATGTAAATGCCCATTTTTGTTTGCCTCCAGTGTGCTTCCTATTCGGGTGTGTTTTCGCAGTCGCCGGCGATCATGTCCGCCAGGGAGATGGAATCCACCAGCTGGTTCATGCCCTCGGCGAGCCTGCGGAAGACGCGGCGGCTCGGGCAGGAGCAGGCGTTGGCGCAGAATTCCTCATCCGCGAGGCATTCGATCTGCAAAACCTCTCCCTCCAGCGCGCGCAGGATGTCGCCGATGCTGATCTCCCCGGCGCTTCGGGCGATGCGGTAGCCGCCCTGCGCGCCGCGCACGCTCACCACGAGGCCGGCTTTTTTCAGCGAGCAGATGAGCTGCTCCAGATAGGCCTCGGGGATGTTCTGCCTTTGGGAAATGGCCTTGACGGATTGCGGCCCTTCGCCCTCGCTGGCGGCGAGATCGTACATGGCGTTGAGCCCGTATCGGCCCTTTGTGGTCAGCTTCATGTCGGCAGCTCCTTTCTTCCGCGGAGTATTATAAATCAGGCGCGTCCCGGCGGTCAATAAATCCCGAGTAAAAATATAGGAATTAAATGTGACAAATTGCGCCGGAATGGGCGTACTTGCCAGGAGCGGGCCCCGTGTGGTACCATTTTGACCGAAAGGGGTGGGGATGTATGCGCATCGCGCTGTTGACGGGAGCTTCGAGCGGCCTGGGAAGGGAGATCGCCCTGCGTGTCCGGGCGCGGTTTCCGGAGGTGGAGGAGATCTGGCTGGTGGCGCGCCGCGCGGAGCGGCTGGAGGCGCTGGCCGGGGAATTGGGGAACGCCCGGGCGGTGAGCGCGGATATCACCGGCGAGCGGGGCTTGGGCGCGCTCTCGGCGCTGATCGCCAAGGAGCGGCCGGAGATCGCCCTGTTGGTGAACAACGCGGGCTGCGGCTTTCTCGGGGCGTTCGACAAGAGCGTCCCCGCGGAGCAGGAGCGCATGGTCGCCCTCAACTGCCTGGCCCTGACGAGCGTGACGCGCCTGGCGCTGCCCTATATGCCCGCCGGGGCGCGGATCCTGAACATCGCGTCGATCGCGGCGTTCGTGCCCAACGCGAACATGGCCGTCTATTCGGCGACGAAATCCTACGTCCTTGCCTTCAGCCGCGCCTTGGGGCTGGAGCTGAAACCGCGCGGGATCGCCGTGACGGCCGTCTGTCCCGGGCCGATGGACACGGAATTCCTGCGCGTGGGGCGCATCGCGGGCAATTCCAAGACCTTCCGCACCCTGCCTTACTGCGACAGCGCCAGGGTGGCGGAAGGCGCGCTGCGGGCCGCAGCGCGGGGCAGGAGCGTCTGGACGCCGCGGGCGTTTTACAAGTTTTACCGGGTCGTGGCCCACGTCCTGCCCAAGGCCTGGCTCATGCCCCTGGCCAAGACCTGACCGGCGGCGAAAAAGACCGCCCTGCCGCGTTGGCGGCGGGGCGGTCTTTGTTTTATGCGGTCAGCCCTCCGGGGCGGGCGTGGTCTCCTGGCCGGGTTCCTCGGTGGGAACGGGCGTGGGGGCCGGGGTGACGACGGGCTCGGGCGTCGGCGCGGGGAAGCAGACCGCGCAGCGCGCATTGGAGGGGTTGGAGAGAGCCGCCAGGCGGGAGATCGGCGCTGCGTTCTCGGCCATGGGGCAGTCGGCGCGGTCATGGACGACGGCGGTGCCGTCCGCCGCGCGGACGATATAGGCGTTCGGGTCCGGCGTCGGAGTGGGCGTCGGCTCCGGGGTGGGCGTGGGTTCCGGCGTGGGCGTGGGCTCCGGCGTCGGGGTAGGCGTCGGCGCGGGGGTGGGCGTCGGTTCCGGCGTGGGGACCAGTTCCAGAGCGTACATGGCCTCAAGCGCGGCTTTCTGGGCGCTCTCGGCGAGAGGCTCGGCCTGACCGCCCAGGCTGGTGAAGCGGGAGCGCACCTTCGGGATGGCTTCCTCGGCCCATTCCCGCACGGGGATGAGCGCCTTCTGGCCCGCCTCGGGCAGCTGCTGGACGATCTGCTTTCCGGTATAAACGTCGGCCTGGACGCGCTCCTCAAGCACGCCGAGGCCCTGCACGCAGCGCTCCTGCAGGCGGGTGACGCCGGGCACGCCGGTGTCCACCGTCAGGGCAAAGGCCGCCAGGGAGAAAAAGAGGATGCCCGTGACCAGGGTGAGCAGCAGCTTGACGCCGCCCGGGCCGCGCCTGGTCCACAGCACGATCAGCCCCACAGGGAAGCAGATCACGCACAGGAGAGACGAGAAGACCAGCGCCGCGACGCTCGTCTTCCGGCGCTTTTTCTCCTTCGGGCGATAGCCGCTGCGCCTTTCGGAGCGCTCGATATAATCGCGATCGGAGCTCTTGCGGCTCCTGCTCTCTTCGTTCTCGTGCGCCATGGCGCCGTCCTCCTTCGATATGTCCTCTTATATATTGTAGCAGATTGCCCCGCCGTCTTCAAGGGGGAAAATGCCGCCCGGCTTGACAGGCGCGCGCGCCGCGGGGTAAGATAGAGGAACGATCACCATCGATGGGAGAGAAGCACACATCATGCGCTGTGAAGAGAAATTCCGCGAGGTCTACGGGCGCGACGCCGAGGGCGTCTCCTTCTGCCCGTACCGCATCTGCCCGCTGGGCGCGCATTCCGACCATAATTTCGGCAAGGTCACGGGCTTTGCCATCGACAAGGGCGTGCACATCGCCTACCGGCCCAAGCACAACGGCGTGGTGGAGATGCTCTCGCTCAACTTCCCCAAGAGAGCCCAGTGGCACGTAGGCTCCACGCCCGAGGAGAAGCAGAGCGACTGGGCGGATTATCTGCGAGGCGCCACCATCGCCCTTACGCGGCAGCACAAGCTGACCGTGGGCCTGTGCGGCGTCATCGAGGGCACTATGCCCATCGGCGGGCTCTCGTCCTCCGCGGCGGTCATCATCAGCTTTCTGCGGGCCCTGTGCCTGGTCAACGGCATCCGCCTCAGCCCGCGGGAGATGATCCTCACCGCCCTCTCCGCCGAGAACGATTATGTGGGCGTGTCCGTCGGCAAGCTGGACCAGAGCTGCGAGGTCTACTGCCGCAAGGGCAAGCTCCTCTACCTGGATACCCTGGACGATTCCTTCGAGCTCATCGAGGCGCCCTCCTCCATGAAACCCTTCGCCGTGGCGGTGTTCTTCTCCGGCATCGAGCGCAGCCTCGCGGGGAGCAAGTTCAACATGCGCGTGGACGAGGCCAAGGCCGCCGCCTACGCTCTCATGGCCTTCTCCGGCATGGAGTACGGCAAGTTCCGCGAGGCGTATCTGCGCCATGTCCCGCGCGCGGTGTACGAGGAATACAAAGACCGCCTGCCCGAGACCTGGCGCCGCCGCGCGGAGCACTGGTACACGGAGTTCGCCCGCGTGGAGGCGGGCGCGGAGGCCTGGCGGCGGGGCGATATCGAGGAATACGGCCGCCTCTCCTTCGAGAGCGGCTGGAGCAGCATCCACAACTGGGAGACCGGCAGCCCCGAGCTCAAGACCCTCTACGAGATCATGACCGAGACCGACGGCATCTGGGGCGGGCGCTTTTCCGGCGCGGGCTTCAAGGGCTGCTGCATGGCTCTGATCGATCCGGACAAGGCCGAGGAGATTCAGGCGAAGGTCGGCGCGGCGTACCTGCGGGCGTTCCCGCAGCTGGAGGCCAAGTATTCCGCCCACATCTGCCAGACCGCAGACGGGGTGGACCTGTAAGGGAGGAAAGCGTGTGAAATGCATCGTTCTGGCCGCGGGCTACGCGACGCGGCTCTATCCCCTGACGGAGAACTTCCCCAAGCCCCTGCTGGAGGTGGGCGGGAAGACCATCCTGGATTGGCTCCTGGACGACATCGCCTCCTCCGGGGCCGTGGACGGCTACGCCGTGGTCAGCAACCACAAGTACGCAGCGCATTTCCGGGAGTGGGCGAAGAAAAAGGACCTGCCCATCGTCGTGATCGACGACGGCACCTCCTCCAACGAAACGCGCCTGGGCGCGGTGAAGGATATCCAGTTCGCCATCGACCGCACCGGCTGGGACGACGATCTGCTCGTCATCGCGGGCGACAACGTGCTGGATTTTCCGCTGAAGCTGTTTGCCGCCTGGGCGGCGGCGGGGGAAACCTCATGCGTGATGTGCCATGAGGAGAACCGGCTCGAGGCGCTGCGGAAGACCGCGGTGATCACAGCGGACGCGGACGGGCGGA
>CACZOT010000022.1 GCA_902782795.1 uncultured Eubacteriales bacterium
GCCAGGACCAGACATCCAAGTTTTTTCATGGTGGTTTCCTCCCGTTTTTTGATATAAAAAACAGCCCCTCCCCGTCCGGGAGGGGCTGTTTTTATCGGTGCCGCGCGCCGTTTACGCCTCTACTCCAGACGGGCCTGTGCCCATGCAAAAGAAGTAAAAAAACGCGTAAAAAAACCGCGCGCTGAAAGAGCGCGCCGCGGCGCGATACTGAGAAGCGCAAGCGTTGCGAGAGTTTTTCATCATCGCGGTGCGCCTCCCTCGCTTGAATGTTGTGCATAATCATACACCCAGGTTTGCGATCTGTCAACGCCCCCAACCAAGGTTTTTTTGTGTCAATGGGGCGCGAAAAAACCGCTTGACGCATCAAGATGCGTGTGGTATACTATCCGCGTCGAAGAAGATCGTTAGGGGGCTGTCCAATGACATTCGCGGAAAAGCTGCGCAGGCTGCGCAAAGACCGCCGTATCACCCAGGCCGCCATGGCCACGCTGCTGGGCGTCAGCCCGCGCGCCTATCAGAATTACGAGGAGGGCAAGACCCTGCCCAAGGATTCCTCCCTGTACCAGAAGCTTGCCTCTTTCTTCGATGTTTCGGTGGATTATCTCATCAACGAGAGCGATCCGCTCGCCGTCGAGCCCGAAGACAAGTACGGCAGCCGCGGGCGCATTCAGGCGCAGCGCATCCTCGAGGCGGCCGAAGCGCTCTACGCCGGCGGCCAGCTCTCCGAAGAGGACGAGGAGGCCTTCTACCAGCATATGCAGCGCATCTACGCCCGCGCCAAAGAGCGCAAGGCAGGGAAATAATTCCCAGTGCCCTGCATAAACGAAACCGAGCAGTTCTTCTTGAAGAACTGCTCGGTTTCGTTTGTGGAGAACTGATGTCATTCCCCTTCCCCAGCCATCCCGTAGATGCGCCGGTACTCCGCGCTCTCGCCGCCATCGTCGTCGTGAAGGACGAGCGGCGGCATCCAGATCATCCCCTCGCCACCGTTTTTCACGCCTTCGATCAGGAGCAGCTTCGGGCTCTTCCCCGGCGCGTCCTGTACGATGCGGGCGCGCTTTGGCGCGAGGCGCGCGCCGCGCATGGCGCACACAAGGGCGTCCGCGCGCGCGGCCGGGTAGCAAAGGCAGAAGCGCCCGCCGTTGCGCACCAGGCGAAACGCCGCCAGGCAGAGCTCCTCCGGCGTGCAGGCGAGATCGTGCCGGGCGAGATTGTTCTCCGCGCTGGGGCTCTTGAGGGAGACCCGCGCGTCGTAATATGGCGGGTTGGAGACGGCGAAATCGTACCGCTCAAAGCCCAGGACGCGCGCCGCGTCGCGCAGGTCCGCCCGCAGGGAGCGCATGCGCTCGCCCATGTCATTCAGGTCGATGTTGCGCGCGCAGAGTTCGGCGGCGTCCTCGCGGATCTCCACGCAGTCCACAGCGACCTCTCCCCTGCGCGCCGCGAGCAGGAGGCCGATCACGCCGCTGCCAGCGCCGAGATCCACCGCCCGCCGTCCCGGACATGCTGCGGCGAAATCCGCCAGAAGGACGCTGTCGGTCCCATAGCGAAAGGCGCGGCGCGGCTGGATGAGCCGCAGGCCCGCGCGGCCCAGATCCTCCAGCGTCTCCCGCTCTGGATCAAAGATCGCGTCAGCCATAGATCTGCACATATTTGACGGGCACATAGCCTGTGTGCTTGCCGTCCGTGACGCGCGCCCAATCCCCCGACTTGGCGAGGACGCGCAGCTTCGCGCCGTTCTCCGCGTAGGCGATCTTCGCGGCGCTGTAGGATGGCGCGGCGCAGATGGGCAGCTGCTTGCCGGTGGCTACGCGCACCTTGGCGTAAGCGTTCCAGGCTGTCTCGTTGGCGCTGGGGGCGGGCGTCGGAGCGGGCGTGGGGGCGGGGGGGGACGCTGGCGCAGAGGCGCTTCCGGTGGGAGCCTTCGCGGTGAGGTACTTCACGCGCACATAGCCCTTCACGGAGCCCGCCTTGACGGCCGCCCATTCGCTCTTGGCGGCAAAGACGTACACCTGTTCTCCCTTTTGCAGTGCCGCGACCTTGGCGGCAGCTGTGGAGGCCTTCTGGTACACGGTCAGACGGCTGCCCGCGGGGATTTCGACCCATGCGGTCTGCCCGGCCTTCAGCGTCTCCTGAGTGGCGGAGGGGGCGGATGTGGGCGCGGGTGCCGCGGCAGGCGCGGCCGTCGGCGTCGGTGTGGCTGCCGTGGTTCCCTGGAGCTGCTTGACCAGCACGAAGCCCTTCGCGCCGCTGCCGCTCACCGCCGCCCAATCGCCTTTGATGGCGTACACGCGCACGGTCGCGCCGGTCTGGAGCGTGCCCGAGCGCTTGGCGCTTGTAGACGCCACGGCGAAAACGGGGATCGTCCCCGTGGCGCGGGCGTTCTGCCCCACCTGGACCGGGCCGGCGGATGCGCTCGGCGCGGATGTCGGCGCAGGCGTCGGAGCGGGAGTCGGACTCGCCGTGGGCTTGGTCGCGCTCGCGGAGGAGCCGAAGATCGCCTCCTGGACGGCGCTGGTCGCGACGCCGTCCGCCGTCATGCCGTGGGCCCTCTGGAAGGCCTTGACGGCGTCGGACGTGATGGAGAGGTAGTTCCCTCCGATCTCGCCGCCGAAGAAGCCCAGTTCCTTGAGCTTGGATTGCAGCGCCTTGACCTCGTCGCCCCTGTCGCCATAGGCCAGGGTGGCGTATTTGCCCGCCGTCTCCACGACCGCGGAACCGCTCTGGGCGGTGGTATCGGCCAGGTCCTTTTTCACGAGAGTCGCGCCTTCGAAATAGAACGAGAGGATCTGCGAGCAGGTCTTGCCGTGCTCTTTGGCCATCTGCTGGGCTCCGCGCTGGCTGAGGCCGACGCCGTGGCCGTAGCGGGTAAAGCTGATGGTGAAGCTGTCCTTGCCCTCCTCCACCCATACCAGCGGCGCGGGGGTGGAGCCGATCGTCAGGCCCAGGGCCGGGGCGATCTGATCGTACGACTTGAGGTCCACCGCGATGGAGGTCGTGGCGCGCTTGCCGCTGGCCAGGTGGACGCTGGAGACGCGCACGCCGAAGCGCACCGTGGTAAAGGTGCGGCTTGGCGCTGCGAAGCGCGGCGTGTGCGCCTTCATGGCGATGACCTGCTCGATGCGGATATCCCCTGAGGCCGAACTCAGCCCTTTGGCCGAGAGCTGGCTGGCCATGGCGGTCTTGAGCATGGAGGCGATCTTGTCGTCCAGGTGTTTTTTCACGGTGTCCTTGGGGATGGTGACGCTCTTTTTCGTCGAGGAGGGGTTGGCCAGATCGAACGGATCGTCCTTCATGACGCTGTAGGCGACCTTGCCGCCCCAGGCGTTCTGGGTGGTCTCGGTCTGACCGCCGTTGGAGGCGGTATACCAGCAGCCTGCGTACGCGCCTCCGTAGGTGAGCACCTGGCCGCGCGTGCCGTCCACGGCGGAGATCACGTTGGCATAGCTGGGGTTCAGGCCCTTGAAGACCTGGTGGGTGGTGGAGTCGGTCAGATCGTAATAGCCGCCGGTCTTCTTGAGGCGCATGGCGTAGGTGCGGGCGCAGACGGCCTGCGCCTTGAGGGCCTCCAGCGGGAAGGAATCGGCCATTTCGTAGGCGACGACGCCGTA
>CACZOT010000023.1 GCA_902782795.1 uncultured Eubacteriales bacterium
ACGTTGCCCTCCGGCACGTACTGCACGGTCAGCTCGATGCCGAGCTGCTCGTTGATGGCGGCGACGATCCTGTCGCCGTCCTCGATGATCTCCGCGGCGGTATCGCCCGGCGTGAGCCAGGTGATGGGCGCGCCTTCCGCCAGGCCGCCGCAGCAGCCCAGAAGCAGAGCCAGACACATGAGCAGGGATACGATCTTCTTCATGGGGGTTCGCTCCTTTCCAATGATTGGGGTTCGCTATCGATGAAGGGCCTCAGCCCTTGACCGCGCCGACCATCACGCCCTTGGTGAAGTATTTCTGGAAGAAGGGGTACGCGCACAAGATGGGGATGATCGCCATCATCACCGCCGCCATCTTCATGGGCTGGCCCAGCAGGAAGAGGCTCTCGCCGCCGCTGGAGTAGGCCGCGTCGTTCTCAAAGAGCATGGAGCGCAGGAACAGCTGCAGCGGCCAGGCCTTCTGGCTGTTGATGTACATGATGGCGGAGAAGAAATCATTCCAGTGGTCCACGGCGTAGAACAGGGAGATGGTCGTGATCGCCGGCACGGATACCGGCAGCACGATCCAGAACAGCACGCCCACCTCCTGGCAGCCGTCCAGCATGGCGCTCTCCTCCAGCTCCTTGGGGATGCCGGTGAAGAAATTGCGCAGGATGATGAGGTTATAGGTGCTGATCGCCGCGGGGATGATCATCGCCCAGACCTTGTTCATCAGACCCAGCGTCCGCACCACCATGTAGGTGGGGATGATGCCGCCGGAGAACATCATCGTGAACACGGCCAGGAAGGTGAACACACGGTGGCCCTTCAAGTCCTTCTTCGAAAGAACGTAGGCCGCCATGATGGTGATCGCCATGTTGATCAGCGTGCCCACCACGGTGATGAAGATGGTGTTGCGGTAGCTCATCCACAATTCGGGCTTCTTGAGCATGTAGGCGTAGCCCTCGAAGGAGAACTCGCTCGGCCAGAAGTGCATGGGCGTGGAGAGGTAGCTCTTGAGCGAGGATACGGACACCACCAGCGTATCCCAGAAGGGATAGAGCGTGGAGAGCGCCAGGAGCGAGAGGAATACGACGTTGAACACGTCGAAGGCCTTGGAGGCCGCGGACGTGCGGATGCGGTTCTTGCTTGCCATCAGTACACGCCCTCCTCTCCGAACATGCGCGCGACCTTATTGGCGATGACGATCAGCGCGAAATTGACCACGGATTTGAACAGGCCCACGGCCGTGGCCTTCTCGAACTTGCCCTCGGTGAGGCCGACGCGGTAGACGTAGGTATCGATGATGTCCGCGCAGCCGTACACGCCGGGATGATACAGAACGAAGATCTGCTCGAAGCCCGCCTGCATGAGCGAGCCGATGCGCAAGATCAGCACCACCACGATCGTCGAGAGGATCGAGGGGATGGTGATGTGCCAGAGCTGGTGCCAGCGGTTGGCGCCGTCCACGATGGCCGCCTCGTAGAGCTGCGGGTCCACGCTCGTCAGCGCCGCCAAGTAGATGATGGTGTTCCAGCCGAAGGTCTTCCAGATCATGGAGACGACCATGGTGGGGATGAAGTAATGGTCGTCCGTCAAAAAGCCGATGGGCTTGCCGCCCAGGGCCTTGATCAGGGCGTTGATGATGCCGCTGTCCGCCGAGAGCAGGTTCGTCAGAATGCCGCCCAGCACCACCCAGGAGATGAAGTGCGGGATGTAGATGGCCGTCTGGATGACGCGCTTAAAGCGGTTCAGGCGCAGCTCGTTGAGCATCAGCGAGATGATGATCGGGAACGGGAAGCCCCAGATCAGCCTGGTAAAGCTGATGGAGATGGTGTTCCAGAGCACCGAGTAGAACTTCTTCAGCCCGAAGAGCTGCCGGAAATGCTTGAGCCCCACCCAGTCGCTGGCGAGGATGCCGCGCATGGGGTTGAACTTCTTGAAGGCGATGATGATGCCTCCCATGGGCACGTAGCAGAAGATGATATAATACACGATGGCCGGCAGGAGCATCAGGTACATATATTTGTGTTTCCAGATATAGGAGCCCAGCTTCTGCATGCGGCTTTGGCCCGGGCGGGCCGTCGAGACCACGGTCATGGCCTCTCCCCCTTTCTCCGAGGATCATCCGCTTTGAATGTACCATCTCCCGCCGCAAATGTTAAGGCTAAAAGCATACATTTTCCCCTTCAACATGGGTTGATTTTTGGCCATATATGCCCGAAAAGTCCTTTTATTGCAGGGCTTCCCGTGTTTTTCCTCCCCTTGCGCCCGCAGTGAAAACACACTATAATACAACAGGAACACAACAAAGGAGGCGGGGTCCTTGCACGGGGATTCACCGGCGCGTCTGCAGGCCGCGAGGGCCCTCTACCTGCAGATCATACGCCCTCTGGCCGCCGTCCTGGCCGCGGTCTTTCTCCTCTCCGGCGCTTTGGGCAGCGCGCGCCTGTATGAGCGCATGAGCGACGCCGCGGACGCCATGGCCGTCGGCGTTTCGAGCGAGCTCAGCGTGGCGGAGAAGCAATGCTTCATGCTGGCCTCCCTCTCCACCGTGGCCAGCCTCCTGCCGCGCTCCAACCCTTCCCTGGACGGCTGGATCCAGCTGGACCGCGATCTGGAGCTGTTCGCGGCCAGCCCGGGCGTCAGCGGCGCGGAGGTCTTCTACCTGCGCTCGGGCAAGGCGCTCATGGGGAACGCGGGCCTCGTCCCGCTGGAGGAATACCCCGACCAGGCGTTCCTCTCCGCGCTGACGGCCTCCGCCGCCCCCAGCGGACGCGTCGCCCGCAGCTACCGAAAGACCGCCTACGTCTCCGCTGTGCCCGTCGTTTCTTTTTTCTATTCCCTGCCCCTGTATGAGACCGGCGCTAAGGGCTACGCCGTCGTCGATTATTCCCTCTCCGCCCTCGCCGAACGGGCCCAGGCGGCGCGCGCCGCCCTGCCCGGCCAGTGCCGCGCCATGGTGGACGGCCGGATCGTCTGGTCCAGCGGCGGCGCGGAAGACGCGCCGGGCCTCGTCACCGCTCGCTCGCAGGCCGAGCCCTCCAGCGGCGCGGAGGCCGTGTACTCGATGCCTCTCGCACTCTTTCTCTGGATCGCCCTAAAGCCCCTGCACTGGCTGGCCGCGGCCGCCATCGCCGCCGCTGTCGCCTGGCCCGTTGCCCGGTTCGTCTCCCGCAAGATGCACGCCCCCGTGCGCGCTTTGGCGGAGCGCTTCGCCGCCCAGTATCTGGACGACGCTGCCGACCCGACCCTCGTCGGCGAGGAGGATCTCCTCTACCAGGCCTTCGACAGCCTCGCCGAGCAGCTGCGCCATGCCGAGCGCACCATGCGCGAGAGCGAGCCGCTCCTGCGCGAGCAGGTCACGGCGCGGCTTCTCTTCAGCGCCACGCCCCCCGCCGACCTGGAAAAAGAACTCGCCGCCGCGCGCATGCGCCTTCCCTATCCCTATTACGCCGTGGTCCTGCTGGATCTGGCCTCCGGCTCCCTGGACGGGCGCGCCGGCCTGGCCCTGCGGCGCAGCGCCGAGGACATCCTCGGCTCGCTCGGCCAGGTCTATTCCACCGCGGGAGAGGGAGGCACCGTGGCCTTCCTGTGCAACTGCGCCGAAGCGGAAGACCTTCCCGAGCGCATCACCACCCTCTGCCGCACGCTGCAGAGCGTCGCGGAGAGCTCGTTCGGCTGCACGCCAGGCTTCGCCCTGAGCGTATGCAGCCGCGAGGAGCCTTCCCTCTACAACGCCTATCTCCAGGCCCGTGCCAGTTTGCCCCTGACGCGCGGCGTTCCCGGCGACGAGGAAGCCATGGCCGTATCCTCCCAGGCGCGCTACGCGCCTATGGTGGACGAAGAAACCATCCGCTCCATATCGGACGCCATCCTCAGCCGGGACGCGGATCTCCTCGCCGCCCGCATGGACCGCGCCAGGAGCTTTTTCCCGGAGCGCCTTCCCCTTCCGCTGGCGCGGCGCATCGCATCGTCCTTCTGCTGCGCGCTCTACTGCCGCCTGGCCGATCTCAGCGGCGATATCGAGCTCACGCCTCTGGCCGGCGCTCTGCGGCGCATCGCCCAGGCCGAGGAAAGCGGCGAGTGCGCGGCGCAGGCGCGCGCCTGGGCGCTCTCCCTCTGCCCCGTCAAGGAGGAGGCCCGCGGCAGCGCCGCGTATGTGGAAAAGGCCCGCGCCTTCATCGAGGAGCACTACGCCGACTGTCCTGGCGTCCCGGCCATCGCCGAGGCGGTCTATCTCAACCCCGTCTATCTGAACCGCATCTTCCGCGAGGCCACGGGAGCCACCCTTTCCGAGACGCTCAACGCCGTGCGCGTGGAGCGCTCCCTGCCTCTGCTGGAACAGGGCCTGCCCGTGGCGGAGATCGCCACCAGCGTCGGCTTCAGCGAGGCCCGCGTTTACATCCGCCATTTCAAGAAGATCCACGGCGTCACGCCGGGCGAATACCGCCGCGGCCTCGCCTGACCGCTACGCAAAGCCCCGCCCGTCTTCCCGGCAAGGAAGGCGGGCGGGGCTTTGTCTGGTTTGCGCGGTCGGTCATTCCACGGGGAGCCATGCGTGCCGGCGTCGCGGAAACGCGCGCTCCTCCTATTCGTACAGCCGGAAGCGCGCCGTCTCGCGGGCGAATTCCTCCGCCTGGTCCTGCCAGGAGGCGAGCAGCTCCTCGAGCGTCACGCGGCCGCGGAGGTAGGCGTCGGCGCTCTCGTCGCCGGAAAGCGAGGTCAGGCGCGAGACATCCGCGTAAGAGCGGAACTCGAACCGCGCCGGGTACATCTCCAGCAAGGTCTTCATGAAGACCAGCGCCGTGGGCAGGAAATCCAGCCGGGCGTCCAGGGGGATGAACTCCACGCCGAAGCATGTCTCTCCCGCCCACTTGGACCAGAACGGCGTGAAGGCGCGCGTTCGCATGGCCAAATGCGGATCGTGAACGCGTTCGCGCAGCGCGGCCAGGAGATCGTCCATATCGATGAAGGGCGCGCCGTAGATCTGGAACGGCGCAGCGGTGCCGCGGCCCTCGCTGATGTTCGTTGCCTCGAAGAAGCACCCGCCCACATAGCACAGGGCCGTCTGGAAGGTGTGGATCGAGGGGGAGGGCAGGTTCCAGAGCTGGCCCGTCTCCGGCCAGCGCATTTGGGCGCGGTACCCCTCCATGGGCACGACGTGATACTCGTTCCCCAGGCCGAAAAAGCTGTGGAAGTACCCGCCCAGCTCCCCGGGCGTGAGGCCGTAGCGCGTGCAGAGCCGGTGCGCGCCGACGAAGCAGTCCCATCGCGGGTCCATGCGGTTGCCGGAGACGGCGCCGCCCAGGGGGTTGGGCCGGTCCAGCACCACGAAGGGGAGACCCGTCGCGGCCGCGGCGCGCATGCAGTTAGCCATGGTGTAGATGTAGGTATAGTAGCGCAGGCCCACGTCCTGGATATCGTATACGAGCACGTCCAGCTCCGCGAGGTCCTCCGGCGCGGGCTGCCGCTTCTCCCCGTAGAGGGAGACCATGGGCGTGCCCCAGCGCGGATGGCGGCAATCGCCGACCCTGGCGCCGTCCATGGCGCCGTACATGCCGTGTTCCGGCGTGAAGAGCCGCTCGACGCGATAGCCCGCCTCGTGAAAGATCTGCATATCGTCCATCAGGCGCGAATCCACGCCCGAAGAGTTCGTGATCAGCCCGACGCGCCGCCCCGCGAAGAGATCCGGCCGGGTTTGGACGCGGTCGATGCCCAGCTGCACCATGGCCCTGACCTCCTCAGCGGACGTTGCCGGAATGGATGCCCTCGGTCTCGTCGTTCAAGGGCAGCCAGTCCATGATGCGCTCGATGTTCCTGTCCCAAAGGTTCCATTCGTGGCCGCCCGGGCCTTCCTCCCAGGTGACGTCGAACCCCAGGGAAACGAGGGCGTCGCGCGTGGCGGTATTGGCGGCGAAGAGGCCGTCCTCCGTTCCGCAGGACATGTAGATCCTGGGCAGGGAGACCTTCTCCCCCGCCTTCCGGCGCGCGGCGAGCCCTTCGGCGAGGCGCAGGGGGTTCTTGTCGGAATTCCAGGCCTCTTCGGGCGTGCCGAAGCAGGCCTCCTCCAGGCCGAGATCGCCCAGCTTTTCTACCTTCAAGCCCGGCACGGGCTCCTTGAGGATGAACGCCCCGGAGAAGCTGGCCGCTGCGGAGAAGGTCTCCGGGTAGCGCAGGGCGTTGCGCATGGCGCCGAAGCCGCCCATGGACAGACCGGCGATGAAACAATCCTCACGCCTGTGGGAGATGTGGAACATGCGCCGCATCAGCTCCGGCAGCTCCTCGCCGATATACTGGCCGTAACGGCTCGCGCCGGTCGCGTGATCGACGTAGAAAGAATTCTCGCCCGAAGGCATGACCACGCACAGGTCGCGCGCATCCGCCCAGCGCTGTACGCGCGTGCAGCGCACCCAATCGCCGCAGCTGCCGAACACGCCGTGCAGGAGGATGAGCATCTTGAAGGGCTTGGGAGCCGCCTCGGCCTCGCCGGGGCGGAGCAGCTTGTCCACGGGCAGGATCACCTGCACGGGCACGGTGCGCATCAGGGACCGGGATAAGAGTTCGATCTGGATCAGAGCCATGGCGTTCTCGCTCCTTTATATGATGATCTGTTTTTCCGGAAACGGGACCGGGCAGCCCGGCGCGCCGCCGGGACGAGAAAAAACTTCGGTTCTATTATACCGGGCGCGTCTCCGCCCCGCAAGAGCGTTCCCCGCAAAAATGGCACGGCGGGCTGTTCTCCCGCCGCGTTTTCTGGTATGATATTCCTGACTACGATCGAGAGGTGAAGAGCGATGTCCCGAGGGCCTTTCATTTTCCCCTTCCTCTGGATGCACGGCGAAGACGAGGGCACCATCCGGCGCTATATCCGCGCCATCCACGAAAGCAACCTGGATTCCTTCTGCGTGGAGAGCCGCCCGCACCCCGATTTCGTCGGCTCGGGCTGGTGGCGCGATATGGATATCGTCCTGGACGAGGCGGAACGGCTCGGCATGACGGTATGGATCCTGGACGACAGCCACTTCCCCACCGGTTTCGCGGCCGGAGCCATGAAGGACGCCCCAGCCGGGCTCTGCCGACAGAGCCTCGTCTGCCGGGAGATCCCCTGTCCGGACAGCGGCGAATGGATGGAGCTCCCCCTGTCCGAGCTTTCGCTCGTCCCGCCCTTCCAGCCCATGCAGATGGAACAGTTCGCCGTGGATTGGAGCAAGACCCGCGTGTTTGACGACGACCGCCTCATCGGCCTTTGCGCCCTGCGCGAGGGCGGCCGCGGCGAAGAGGACATCCTCGATCTCAGCGCTGCCCTCGGCGGGGAGACGCTGCGCTTCCGTGTGCCCGAGGGCCGCTGGACCCTCTGCGCGCTCCTGCTCACGCGCAACCGCGGCCCGCACCGGGATTACATCAACATGATGAGCGCGGCCTCCTGCCGCCGCCTCATCGACGCCGTCTACGAACCGCACTGGGCGCGCTACCGCGAGCGCTTCGGCACGACCATCGCCGGCTTCTTCTCCGACGAGCCGGAGATCGGCAACGGCCACCTCTACGAGATGGGCAAGCCCGTCTGGCAGATGGAGGACCAGGCCTGGAGCGACGAGGTCTCCGAGGAAATGGCGAAGGCCCTCGGGCCGGAGTGGACCCGGTATCTGCCCCTGCTGTGGGAGCGGGATTTCTCCTCCGTCGCGTGCGCCAGGGTGCGCCTCGCCTACATGGACGCCGTCACCCGCCTCGTGGAGCGCAATTTCTCCGAGCAGATCGGCGATTGGTGCCGGGCCCACGGCGTCCGGTACATCGGCCATCTCATCGAGGACAACGACCAGCACACCCGCACCGGCTCCAGCCTGGGCCATTATTTCCGCGGCCTGGGCGGGCAGGACATGGCGGGCATCGACGATATCGGCGGCCAGGTCCTCCCCCAGGGCGAGCG
>CACZOT010000024.1 GCA_902782795.1 uncultured Eubacteriales bacterium
ACGGAGTACACCTCCATGCCCAGCATGCGCACGGGGACGTCCCCCGTGATGGAGCTGACCGCCGTGCCCGTAAGAAGGCCCAGGAAAGCGAACACGTTGCAGCCGATGGTGTAAAAGGCGATGTGCGCGGTGGAGTTCTCCTCCGGCAGGTTCATGTACAGAACGTTCGCGTAGGAGAGGTTCAGCCCCACGGCGAGGAGGTTCTGCCAGACGCTCAGCGGCACATACATCCAGGGGCGGTCGACGGACATGAAGAAGTAACCGACTTCGGTCGGCACCCAGAGCAGGTTCGTCAGACCAAAGGTCTTGATCCAGGAATAGCGGCGCAGGACCCGCCGCCACGCCGGCGCGGTGAACACGAGGATAAAGGTATACATGATGCTCATAGCGTTGATGAGCGTGTACCCAAAGCGCATGTGGTTGAGGAGGTGATACCCCCACAGGCCGTTGTTCAGGTTGGCGATGTAGTTCCAGGCGAACATCAGCAGCAGGCACATCAGGAATTTCCGGTAGCGGAAGGAGAGCGTAAAGACGTCCGAAAAGCGGGTGCGGGCGGTCTCCGGGTACGGGTATTCCTTGGCGCGGGCCTGCATGGAGACGTCGACCAGCACCAGGACGAAAGCCAGATAGCGCATGCCGAGGATGAGCGTCCGCTGGTACGGCGAGCCGCTCACGGCGTCGGTAAGCACACCGCTGAAGAGGAGCACGAAGCTGCTCATCACCGAAGCGAAGATCTGGTTGAGCATAATATAACGCGTGCGGCGCTCGTTGTCCTGCGGATAGAAATTGTAGAACCAGGCGGTCAGGCCGGGGTTGAAGAGCGCGTAGACCGAATGGGCAAGGAACTGGATGGCGATGAAGCAGTACATCCTCTCCCGCTGCCCGAGCACGAACTGCGGCATGATGGTGGTCGCCAGGATATACATGGCGTAGAAGTAGATCTTCGCGGCCAGGACGACCTTCTTGCGCCTTTTGAAGCGGCCCAGCACCATGGAGGAGAAGATGCTGAAGCAGTTGGCGATGTACGGGATGAATGTGATGATGCCGTAGTCCGAAATGGACATGCCGTACATCGTGAGGAAGCCCGTGTGGAAGATGCCGGTGATGAAGACGTTGTAAAAAGCCGTGACCAGAGCGCTGATCAGGCTGATCAGGCGGCCGTGGGCGTATTCGTCGCGGCGGTTGTAGATATCCGACATGGAGCGGAACCAAGCCCTGGGGTCGATTCGTTTCATCATGGCGAGCTTATCTCCTTCGCGCGGCTCGTTTGCTCTTTGGGAGAAGCGCCGGGCGTTTCCACGCGGGTATTGTAGCAAAACGCGCTCCCGATGACAACGGGGGCGCGAAAACTTATCATTTGTCCGTTCCGCGGGCTTCGTTCAGTGCGTATTCGATACAGGCGCGAAGGAAACGCTCCCTCCTGTCCGGGAGGTCTTCGCTCCCCCATGCCCAGGCGGGCTCGTCCGGCGCGAGGGGATGCCGGTCCGAGACCATCAGCGCGGCGGCGCAGCGCATGCCACGGAAGCGGCAGACGTTCGCCGCCGCGCTGGCCTCCATATCCACGGCGGCGCAGCCAAGATCCCGCCACTTTGCTTCCTTGAAGAAGGTCTGCCGGTAGACAGCGTCCGTCGTGACGATGGGCTCCCGGCGCACGCGCAGACCTTCGTACCGCAGGCGTTCCTCCAAGCCGGACGGCGCGTCCGTTTCGGCAAAGCCGCCCTCGGGAAAATAATGGCGGGAGGTCCCCTCCTCGCTCCAGATTCTTCCGGGCAGGAAGACGTCCCCCACCGCAGTCTCCTTTCCGAATCCCCCGCACAGGCCGACCAGAAGCGTTTTTCGCACGCCGAGGACGCGAAGGGTCTCCATGGTGCAGGCGGCCTGCGGAGCGCCATACCCCCCATGCAGGAAGCAGACGCCCTCTTCCCCCGCGACGCCCAGCACGCGCGAATGGGTGATGAAGCCGGGCAGTTCCTCCAGCAGCACGCGCGTCGGGTACAGACGCTCCAGTTCCGGAAGACCTTTGCCCAGGAAAAAGACGATCGCCCATTCCGGCAGGCGTGGGACCTGCCCGGGCGGATATTTCGCGGCGATGTGCCGTTCCGGATCGATCACGGGAGCGGTCCTGTCCTCCGGGAAGCACCAATTCTCCATGCGGCCCATCTCCTTTCGCTGCGAAGAAGCACAGTATAGCAAAAGCGCCTCCGCTTGTCAACGGAGGCGCCAAGGGGGTTGGTTACGCGCTTTCCTCGGTGATCTCCCTGCGGGTGATGTTCCGCGCCCACTTGTAGGTGCGATAGCGCAGGTAGCAGGGCGTGATCTTGAAGAATTCGTCCAGCATGAGGAAGAAATACACCCACATGGGCGGGATCTTCACCCAGAAGGCGAGGAGGAACCCCATGGGGATCATCCAGCCCCAGAGGGTGATGGTATCCACCCAGAAGCCAAAGCGCGTATCCCCGCCGGAGCGGAAGATGCCGCTGAAGAAGGTGATGTTCACCGCCATGCCTACCACGTAATACGACTGGATGAGCACCATCCAGCGAAGATACTCCTTCGCCTGGCCTTCGAGATGGCTGGCCCGCACGATCACCGGGCGCAGGGCCACCATGCCAAGGCCGCCCAGCGCGCCGAAGATCACGGCCAGCTTCAGGGCCTTGCGGGCGTAGACCTTTCCCAGCTCGATCTTATCCTCGCCCAGGGTCTTGCCGATGATGATGGCGCAGCCGTGCGAGATGCCGTTGGCGAACACGCCGCCGAACTGCCTGGCCATGGCGGCGACAGCGTTTGCGGCCACCACGTCGCTGCCCAGGCGGCCCATGATCACGGAATACATGGAAAAGCCCACGGAGGCGACTACGTCGTTCATCAGGGCGGGCAGGGAGTATTTTGCGAAATCCTTGAACAGGAGGCGGTTGCGCTCGAAGATCGTCCGCACGCGGATGCGCACGAGCTTGTTGCGCGCGCTGTCCACGACGCAGCAGCACAATTCGAAAAACCGTGCGACGCACGTGGCGACCGCCACGCCCACCAGCCCCAGCTTCGGGAACGGGCCAAGGCCGAAGATGAAGCAGGCGTTGAGCGCGACGTTGATCAGAAGCGAGGAGGTCATGACCATGCTCGTCAGCTTCACCCGCTCGATGCAGCGCTGCACGTTCAGGTACATCTGCGTCACGGCGGCAAAGAGAGTCGTCACGCTGACGATGCGCATGTAGACCACGCCAGCTTCGATGACATCCGTCTCGCGCGTATAGAGGCTCATCACCTGGCGCGGAAAGAAGAAGCAGGCGGTAAAGAAGACCAGCGCGATCCCGATCGCCACGCGCAGGGCGATGCCGAGGACCCGCTCGATGGTGCGGCAGTCCCTCTGGCCCCAGTACTGCGTGGCCATGATCGCCATGCCGGAGGAAACGCCGTAAAAGATGAAGCCGGAGATGTTGAAGGGCTGGTTGGCAAGGGCCGAGGCGGACAGCGCCGTCTGGCTGACATAGCCGAGCATGATGATATCCGCGGCGTTCACCGCGGTGTTGACCAGGTTCTGCAGGATGATCGGCACGACCAGCGCGGTGATCATCTGCCGGAAGGTCTTTTCTTGTCCGGCGGGGACGGGTGCTCGCATGGGGGCGGTCGACTCCTTATTCTTCGTCGTCGGGGAGGGCTTCTCCGCGCACGCGCACGCGGCCTCCGTCCGGACAGCGCGCCTCGAACCAGGCGGCGCGGTCCTCGCCCTGGTCCAGCATGGCGCCGTTGCGCAGGGCAAAGACGTTGGGATAGACGATGTTCCAAAGTTCGTGGCAAAGGGGCGGGCAGAGATCCTCGATGATGAATTCCTCTCCCGCGCGGAAATACCCGCTGCGGCAGCGGCTCTCCAGGATCGTCAGCTTCACGCGAACAGGGCCTCTGTCCATGGTTCTTGCCTCCCTATCGGTGCAAAAACCCCGCGCGGCCTTGTGCGCCGCGCGGGGCTGTTTTGCGGATGGATCAGTTGAAGCAGGAGTAATCGTACTTGACGTTTGCGTCGGAGACCCAGCCTTCGACGGCGGCGCTGTAGGCTTCCTGCTGCTTCGCGGTGAGCACTTCGCTCTCGAGGGTATCGCTCAGCTCTTCGAAGGCGACGGCGCCGGGGGTGACGTCGCTCTCATAGCGGATGATGTGCTCGCCGTAGCGGGTGACGATGGGCTCGGACACATCGCCGACGTTCTCCAGGGCCATGGCGGCGTCGCGGAACTCGGTCAGCCACATGGTGGAATCCGCGCAGACATAGTAGCCGGTGGTGGCGGTGGGCTCGTTCTGCATGCCCGTGTCCTCGTTGTACTCGTCGATGAGGGCCTGGAAGTCCTCGCCGGCTTCGACGCGCTCGAGAATGGTGTCCACGGTGGCCTGGATGGCGGCCTTGCCCTCTTCGACGGCGGTCTCGCGCTCAGCCTGCTTAGCGGAGAGTTCTTGCTCGTTCTGGGCGAGGAGCTCCTCGTTGGACAGGGTCGGCTCTTCCTCCGTCTCTTCAGCAGCCTCAGCGGGCTCTTCCGCGCCTTCGGCGATGTCGGCGGTCAGGCTGTCGATCTCGCTCTGGAGAGAGGAGATCTCGCTGTCAAGGGAGGTGATCCGGCTCTGGATATCCTCCGGGAACATCACGAGGATCTGCTTGACGGTGCGGTAGCCCTCGGGATACCAGGCGATGGTGGTGCCGGCGGTGGAGACGGCGCTCTCGAAAGCGCCGTTGTCGGCGTAAGCGGCCTCGTCGCTGGCGACCTTGGAATCATAGCGGTTCTGGACCTCTTCAGGAGTGACGGAAACGCTCTCGTAGACGCTGTCGCGCACCTTTTCGAGGAGCTTCTGGTCGCGCAGGTCATCGAAGGTGGTGTCGACGGTGACATCATTGTCGGCGAGATATGCCTCGACGTCCGCGCGGATCTCCTCGTCAGAGAGGCCTTCCTCGGCGTAGTCGGCCCAGAACTGCTGCACGGTGTCCTCGAAGTTGGAGGCGGCTTCTTCGCGAAGCTCCTCTTCCTCCTCGGCAGTGAGCTGATCCAAGCCGAGCTCTGCCGCCTTGTTCAGAAGCACCTTGTTCTGCACGGCCTGCTCCGTGACGTTCTCCAGGAGGCCGTCGGTGGAGATGCTGTAATTATAGTGGGTAGAAAGGGTGTTATAATAGTTCACATAATAGTTGTACATGGGCTCGACTTCGCCCTTGGTGACCGTGCCTCCGTTGAAGCTGGCCACGACGGTGGCGGCGTCCATCGCCTCGTCAACCTTTACGAGATTGCAGCCGGTCAGGGCCAGCACAAGGGCCAGAGCCAGCGCGCACACTGCGAAAAACTTACGGGACATGTCGTTCGTCTTCCTTTCCCTGTGGATAATAAGCCATTTGTGATTATACTACAAAGCGGCGAGGCGCGCAAGGGCGAATTCTCACGCTTTGGGAAAGGAATTGAACCAGGCGCGCTCCCCGAAGGGCTTCTTTTTCGGGGGCTTGGCCTCCCCCGCGGCGACGCCGACGGGCAGGAAGCAGACCAGCTCGTAATCCTCCGGCACGCCCAGGAGATCAGCCATCTTGCGGCCGATCCGGTCCACGTCGGTGATATGGCCCTCGTACCAGCAGCTCTGATACCCCAGGGACACGGCTGCGAGGAGCATGTTTTCGATAGCGGCGGCGTAGTCCTGCGTGGCGTAGCACTTGTCGCGATAGGCGAAGACACGCTTTGTAAGCACGCAAATGGCGGCGGGGGCTGTCTCCCCCACCGGCGGGTCGATCTCGGCGCGGATGGC
>CACZOT010000025.1 GCA_902782795.1 uncultured Eubacteriales bacterium
AAGAGGGAGGGCCGCGAAGCGGCCCGACTAGCCCGGGCGAATTCGACCGAAGGGAGAATACGCCGGGCGTAGCTGCAGCCCGGCCGAAGGGCCGAGGATGCAGCCGAGAAAAGGCGGTGAGTCCGCTTGCGATTTGACGAGCTCCTGGCCAGGCCCGCCCTGATCTCCCATCTGCGCGAAACCTTTGGAGCAGGGCGGGTCTATCATGCGTATCTGTTCGTCGGCCCGGAGGGCGTGGGCAAGCGCACGGCTGCTGGCCTGTGCTCCCAGGCGCTCTTCTGCCAGGCTGCCCCGGGGGAGAGGCCCTGCGGCGACTGCCCGGGCTGCGCGCAGTTCGCGGAGGGCCATCCGGACGTGTACCGCCTGCAAGTCCCCGACGGCAAGACCCAGATCCCCGTGGACAGCGTGCGCGATCTCACGGCGGCCCTCTCCGACAGGCCCTTTTCCGGGGGCTGGCGCGTCGTGCTGATCGAAGAGGCGGAAAAGATGAACGCCAGCGCGCAGAACGCCCTGCTCAAAACGCTGGAAGAGCCGCCCGAAGGCACGGTGTTCCTCCTGGTCGCGCGCGCGCTGGGGGCGCTGCTGCCCACCGTGGTCTCCCGCTGCCAGGTGGTGCGCTTTTCGCCCCTGCCGGAGGAGACCGTCCGCCAGGAACTTCTGCGCCGCGGGGCCAAGGAGGGCGACGCGAAGTGGATCGCCCAGATCAGCGAAGGCTCTCTGGGCAAGGCGCTCGCCTGCCTGAACGACGACCACCTGCCCGCCCTCATGCGCGGCGCGCAGGCCGCCTGGGAGGCGGCCCGCTCCGGGAAGGGCGTGGCCGCGGCGGCGGGGGCCATCAAGGTGGAAAAGGACGAAGCGCTCCTGGCGCTGGATCTGTTCGAATCGATCGGCCGCTCCTGCATCCGCGAGGGAGACGAGGCCGGGGCGCGGCTGGTCCGGGCCGCCATGGAAGCGCGCAAAATGGTCAACAGCAACGTCACATGGCAGTACGCGCTCGAGCGCATGCTCATGGACGCTGCGGGAAGATAGGGAATAGCGAGTATGATCACAGTCATCGGCGTCCGGTTCAAAAAGGCCGGAAAAGTGTATTATTTCGATCCGAGCGACGTCTGGCCGCGGCCGGGCGAGAACGTGGTCGTGGAGACGACGCGCGGCCTGGAACTGGGCGAAGTCGTCACCGGCGCGCGGGAGGTCACGGACGATCAGATCGTCCAGCCCCTCAAGAAGGTGCTGCGCGCCGCCCTGCCGGAGGATCTCCGCCGCGCGGAGATCAACGCGCAGAAGGAAAAGGAAGCCATGCCCATCTGCCAGGAGCGCATTCGCGCCCACAAGCTGGATATGAAGCTGGTGGACGTGGAGTACACCTTCGACAACAGCAAGATCATCTTCTACTTCACCGCTGACGGGCGTGTGGATTTCCGCGAGCTGGTCAAGGACCTGGCCTCCATCTTCAAGATGCGCATCGAGCTGCGCCAGATCGGCGTGCGCGACGAGGCCAAGATGCTCGGCGGCCTGGGCGCCTGCGGCAGGACCATCTGCTGCGCCGCCTTCCTGGGGGATTTCCAGCCACTCTCCATCAAGATGGCCAAGGAGCAGAATCTCTCCCTCAACCCCGTGAAGATCTCCGGCCAGTGCGGCCGCCTCATGTGCTGCCTGCGCTATGAGCAGGATTTCTACGAGCAGATGCTCAAGAAGGTGCCGCGCGTGGGCAGCGAGGTCATCACGCCCGACGGCCCCGGTATCGTCAGCGATATCCACGTCATCCGCGAGAAGGTGAAGGTGCGCATCCGCACCAGCGACGACAGCTACGACGTGCGCGAGTTCGGCATCGACGAGGTCGCCCGGCCCGGCAGGCCCCTGCCGCGCCGCGAGGCGGAGCCGGAAGAGGAGATCGCCGCCGAGTCTGAGGAGGCCGCCGGCGAGGATCGCGAGCAGCAGCCGCGCCGCGAGCCGAGGCGCTCCCCGCGCGGACGCAGCGGCCGCCGCCATGGCGAAAAGAACGAACAGGGCGCGAACGCTCCGGAGGCGGCGCCCGCCCCGGTCGACGCGCCGGAGGACGCGCAGGCACCGGAGGGCGAAGCGCCCGAGACCGAAGGAGAGCAGGGCGCTCCACAGGAAGGCGCGCCGCGCCGCCGCCGCCGCAGGGGCGGCCGCAACCGCCATCGCGGTGGGAAGACCCCGGCCGGCGACACGCCGACCGAGGAATAACCATCCGCGCAAGCGGAGTCTCGCAAAGGGTGCTTCGGATCCCGGGGAAGGGATCCGAAGCACCCTTTGCTGATCTTTCCGCGAGAGAAGAAAAAAGGAACGCGAGGCCATGACTGGTCTCGCGTTCCTTTGTGCTATGCGCTATCGATCAATAGCGGGACTGACGCTGCTTCTCGAAGCACTCACGGCAGTACACGGGGCGATCGCCGCGGGGCTGGAAGGGGACCTGAGTGGTGCAGCCGCAGCCATCGCAGATCACGTCGTACATGGGGCGATCGGCGCGGTTCTGGCCGTTCTGGGCGCGGCGGGCGGCGCGGCAGGCGGGGCAGCGGCCGGGCTCGTTCTGGAAGCCCTTGTCGGCGTAGAACTGCTGCTCGGAAGCGGTGAACACGAACTCATTGCCGCACTCGCGGCAGGTCAGGGTCTTGTCTTGGAACATGGTGGTAACCCTCCTAATCAGTTGCGCCCTCCACGAATAAAGCGTCTGGAAGCTGTCCGTATTCGGAAGGGAACCCAACCGGAGGGACACGGTATGCCAGGAGCCATTTCTATTCGGGCTGATAATATTATAGCACAGCCGGAGAAGACTGCACGCTAAGTTTAACGCATGGTAAAATTAACATTCTGTTAGCGAGCCTCCCCGCGCTCTCCGGAGCGGCGCAGGAGGAAGAGGATCGCCTTCTCGAAGGCGACGCTGAGCAGGGCCACGGCGATGGTCCAGGCGAAGAGATGGGGCGTGTCCAAGAAGATCTTGGAGCGGTAGAGGGCCTCGCCGATGGAGCCGTCCGGGATGCCGATCACCTCCGCGGCGATGCCCGCCTTCCAGCACAGGCCGAGGGCCGAGGCCACGGCGCTGAGCAGGAAGGGCCAGGCCGCGGGCAGCCAGATCGCCCGAACGCGCGCCCAGGGGCGCATGCCGAAGACCGCGGCCATCTCCAGGAGCTTCTTGTCGGCGCTGCCGAGGCCCTCGTAGATGTTCACGTAAGTGATAGGCATGGCCATGAGGAACGAGGTGAACACGGAAAGTTTGTCCGCGCGGATCCAGATCAGCGCCAGGATGATGAACGAGGCCACGGGCGTGGCCTTGGCCGCCTGCATGACAGGCGTCACCAGCGCCCGAACGAGCGAGAAGAGCCGCGCCAGCGGCGCCAGCAGCGCCCCGGCCAAAACGCCCAGCGCGAACCCGGCCAGGATGCGCAAAAACGAGAAGGCCACGGCCTTATAGAACGCCGCGGTGCCCAGCAGCTCCCAAAGGGTAAAAAATGCCCGGGCAGGAGATACCAGAAGGATCTCCTGTCCGAGCAGCGTGGATACGATCTGCCACACGGCCAGCCAGAAGGCCGCCGCGAAGACTTTCTCAGCCGGCGTTTTCCACTTCGGCCGCGGAGCCGAGGTAATAGAAGGCTTCATCAGGGGTCTTTCCTCCCACGGACGCCGGGTCCTGGCTGTACAGGGCGGCCAGATAGCCGGAGACCGCGTCCATCATGTCCTCACCGGTGATGGCCACGATGTTGCACTTGGGCAGCGCCTTCTGGGCGATGGCGGCCTTGGCGATATCGAGCTCCTCGATCCACGGGGCGACCTCGGCGGGGTTCTCGTTCACATATTGCACCGATTCGGCGTATTCGTCAAGGAAAAGTTTCACGGCGTCCTCGTGCTCGTCCAGGAAGCCCTTGCGCACGACGATCACGCCCGTGACCAGGGAACCGGTCTCGTTGACTTCGTTCCAGACGTCGGTGAGGGAGAGGGCCTCGCGCAGCTCTTGGTTCTGGGTGAGGGCGGCGGTGGCGAAGGGCTGGGGCAGCATGGCGACGGTGGCCGCGCCGCTGTTCAGGGCGGCGAGGACCTCGGTGGCCTCAGACTTGAACTCGATGGTGACGTCTTTGTCCGGATCGATGCCGCTCAGGGAGAGGACGTGGCGCAGGGAGTATTCCGGCGTGGTGCCCTTGCCGGTGGTGACGATGGTCTGGCCGCGCAGATCCTCGACAGTCTGGATGGTCTCGCCCTTCTCCAGGATGTACAGCACGCCCAGCGTGTTCACGCCCGCCACGACCACCTTGCCGGTGTTGTTGTAGAGGACGGAAGCCAGGTTGCAGGGCACGAAGGCGATGTCGAGCTCGTCGCGCGCGATCAGCGGCACGATCTCGTCGGCGGCGCCGGCCACGGTGAATTCGTACTGCTGGCCGGGGTTCTCGTTCTTCATCAGGGCGACGAGGCCCATGCTGGTCGGGCCCTTCATGGAGGCGACGCGGACGACGGTCTCATCCTCGGCGGCGGCCAGAGAGAAGCCCAGCGCGAGCACGGACGCGATCATCAGGACGGCGAGGATGCGTTTGAGGGTGGTTTTCATGCAAGTTTTCCTCCTTTGCTGTTTCAGCGTGCCCATTTTATCGCGTTTTCAGTCCCCAGTTCGTTGTAAATGCAACGGGGATATGTTATACTTTCTCTATAAACGATACGCCAAATTTTACGGAGGCGAGCCGCATGCGCGAGATCGACCGCACCGCCCCGGCGGGCTCCTATCTGACCGAAGAGGAGATCGGCCGCACGCTGGCGGAATTCCTCGCGGGGGAGAGGCCGCGCCGCGTCCTGCTGCTCCCGCCGGACTACACCCGGCTCCACTCGCGCGCGGGGATGATCACGGCCAAGCTCGTGGAGACGCTCTCCCCCTCCTGCGAGGTGGACGTCATGCCCGCTTTGGGGACGCACGTGCCCGTTTCGCCGGAGGAGTGCCGCGCCCTGTTCGGGGACGCCGTGCCCTGGGAAAAGCTCATCGTGCACGATTGGCGGCGGGACGTCGCGCGCATCGGGACCGTGCCGCGGGAATTTGTGCGGGAGGTCTCCGAGGGCTGCGTGGACGAGGAGATCCCCGTGGAGGTCAACCGGCGCCTGCTCGATCCTGAGTATGATCTGATCCTCTCCATCGGCCAGGTGGTGCCCCACGAGGTCGCCGGAATGGCCAACCGCACCAAGAACATCTTCGTGGGCTGCGGCGGCAGCGCCATGATCAACGCCTCCCACATGCTGGGGGCCTTCTACGGGCTGGAGCGCATCATGGGCCGGGACGAGACCCCGGTGCGCGCCGTGTTCGATTACGCGGAGGAGCATTTCCTCGGGAACGTGCCCCTGGCCTATATCCTCACCGTCTGCACCGCCGAAGGCGTCCGGGGCGTCTTCCTGGGGAAGGAGCGCGAGCGCTTCCGCCGCGCCGCCGCCTTCAGCCGGGAGGTCAACCTAATCTTCCTGGAAAAGCCCATCCGCAAGGCGGTGGTGCATCTCGACCCCGTGGAGTTCAAGAGCACATGGCTGGGCAACAAGAGCGTCTACCGCACGCGCATGGCCATCGCCGACGGCGGCGAGCTCGTCGTCCTCGCGCCGGGAGTGGAGCGCTTCGGCGAGGACCCGGAGTGCGACCGGCTCATCCGCCGCTACGGCTATTGCGGCCGGGAGAACATCCTGCGCCTCTGTCGCGAGAAGGAGGACCTGCGCGGAAACATGTCCGCCGCGGCGCATCTCATCCACGGCTCTGGCGACGGGCGCTTCTCCGTCACCTACTGCACCGAGCCGGCCAGGCTCGGCCGGGCCGAGGTGGAGGGCGTCTGTTACGGCTTCCTGCCCTATGCCGAAGCCGCCGCGCGCTACGACCCCGCCCGGCTGCGGGACGGCTGGAACCTTCTTCCGGACGGCGAAGAGATCTACTATATCTCCAACCCGGCGCTCGGGCTCTGGGCGCTGCGATCCCGCCTGTAGGGGCGCGGTTGCATGGCGCGCGGGCAGGGAGTATAATGGAAGCGCGGGACGGTTTCCGCCCCGGATCACGCCGGATGGCGCCGCGTCACCGCGCCGCGGGGCGTTCCCCGCGATGCATATGAACCTCCGGTCCTTCGAAAGCGCATCGCAAGCAGCGGTCGAGAAAACGGATCCGCCCTATCGCGGCGGAGATGGGAGGGCACCATGGCTGCCAGAAGAAAAGCTGCGGACAAACCGGCGTACAAGATCCTGTCCATAGACCCGTACCTCAAGGACTTCGCGGGCGATATCGATCTGCGCATGCAGCGCTATTCCGCCACCCGCAAGACCCTCCTGGGGGACCGGGCGGACATCTCTTCGCTGGCCAACGGCTACCTCTACTACGGCTTCCACCGCACGCAGGAGGGCTGGGTCTACCGCGAGTGGGCCCCCGGCGCCGACGAGATGCACCTGATCGGCGATTTCAACCAGTGGGACCGCCTCTCCCACCCCATGGAACGCCTTGAGGGCGGCGCCTGGGAGATCCGCCTCAAGGGCAGCGACGCCCTCCGCCACGGGCAGCGGGTCAAGGTGCAGGTGACGCGGCAGGGGCAGTCCTTCGACCGAATCCCCCTCTATATCCGCTACGTCACCCAGGAGCCGGACAATACCTTCGTGGGCCGCGTCTGGGCGGGCGCGCCCTTCCGCTGGAGCGACGCGGGCTTCAACCGCCGCAACGTCAAACCCCTGTTCATCTACGAGGCCCACGTGGGCATGGCCCAGGAAAAGGACGGCGTCGGCACCTATCGCGAATTCGCGGACAACGTCCTCCCACGCGTCAAGGCGCAGGGCTACAACGCGGTGCAGCTCATGGCCATCGCCCAGCACCCCTATTACGGCTCCTTCGGCTACCAGGTCAGCAATTTCTTCGCGCCCTCCTCCTGGTTCGGCACGCCGGACGATCTGAAATACCTCGTGGACAAGGCCCATGGCATGGGCCTTTCCGTGCTTATGGACCTGGTCCATTCCCACGCCGCGCCCAACGCGGGCGAGGGCATCAACCTCTTCGACGGCACGGAAGACCAGTTCTTCCACGCCGGCCCCGAGGGCTGGCACCCCGCCTGGGGCACGCGCCTGTACAACTACGGCAAGCACGAGGTCATCCATTTCCTGCTTTCCAATATCAAATACTGGCTGATGGAGTACCACTTCGACGGCTTCCGCTTCGACGGCGTCACCAGCATGCTCTACCACGACCACGGCCTGGGCAAGGCCTTCGTGGGCTACGAGACCTACTTCAGCCTCAACACGGACGTGGAGGCGGTGACGTATCTCCAGCTGGCCAACGAGCTCATCCATACCGTGAACCCCTTCGCTGTGACCATCGCCGAGGATATGAGCGGCATGCCCGGCATGGCCCTGCCCATCCGCTGGGGCGGCGTGGGATTCGATTACCGCCTGTCCATGGGCGTGCCGGATCTCTGGGTGAAAGCCCTGGACAAGGAGCGCGACGAGGATTGGGATATGGGCCACATCTGGTATGAGCTCACCACCTGCCGCCCGCAGGAGAAGACCGTGGGCTACTGCGAATGCCACGACCAGGCCCTGGTGGGCGACAAGACCATCATCTTCCGCATGGCCGACGCCGAGATGTACACCGGCATGGACAAGATCTACCACTCCCCGGGCATCGACCGCGCCATCGCCCTGGACAACATGATCCGCTTCATCACCCTCACGCTCGCGGGCGAGGGCTGGCTCAACTTCATGGGCAACGAGTTCGGCCACCCGGAGTGGATCGATTTCCCCCGCGAGGGCAACGGCTGGAGCTTCCATTACGCCCGGCGCCAGTGGTCCCTGGCCGATAACGGCTACCTGAAATTCGGGCAGCTGCGCCAGTTCGACCACGATATGCTCCGCTACGCCAGGAAGCGCCGCCTCCTCGCGGACAGGAACGCCGTCAGCCTATGGATCGACCAGGAGGCCAAGGTGATCGCCTACGCCAAGCGCGAGACCGTGCTCCTGTTCAATTTCCACCCCACCGACAACGCGGAGGGCTTCTTCGTGCCCGTGGGGGCGGTCGGCGCGGGAACGTACACGCTGGAATTCGATACCGACCGCGCCGAGTACGGCGGCTGGAGCCGCTTCGAAAACGGACGCGCGTACCAATCGCGCTGGGTCGAGGGCCGCGGCGAAGGGTTCTATATCGACCTGCCCCGCCGGGCCGCCTGCGCCCTCACGCGCGTCAAGGAGAAAGCCTGATCCCCCTCCGGCCGCGGAAGGCCGGTTTCCCCCAACAACAAAACACAACAGGAGGATACGCAAAATGCTCAGAGTGGCAATGATCAGCAAGTGGCACGTGCACGCCAAGGGGTACGCCAAATTCGTCCAGGCCCAGGAAGACGCCGAGATCACCTGCGTGTGGGACGAGCAGCCCGAGCGCGGCAGCGAATGGGCCCAGGAGCTGGGCGTGGATTTCGAGCCGGATTACGACAAGCTCCTCGCGCGCGAGGATGTGGACGCCGTCTTCATCGATTCCCCGACCAATATGCACAAGGAGCTCATGATCAAGGCGGCCCGCGCGCGCAAGCACATCTTCACCGAGAAGGTCATGGCCCTCACCACCGCCGACTGCGACGAGATCATCGCCGAGATCGAGAAGGCGGGTGTGAAGTTCGGCATCTCCTTCCCGCACCGCTGCATGCCTCGCAATCTCTTCGTCAAGGAGGCCGTGGAGAGCGGCGCGGTGGGCGAAGTCACGGTCCTGCGCGTGCGCAACTGCCACGACGGCGCGCTCGCGGGCTGGCTGCCGGACTATTGGTACGACCCGGAGACTACCGGCGGCGGCGCCATGATGGACCTGGGCGCCCACCCGATGTACCTCTCCAGCTGGATCCTCGGCAAGCCCACGCGCATCTCCTCCATGTTCAACAACAAGACGCCCCACCCCGTGGAGGACAATTCCGTCTGCACCATCGAATTCGAGAACGGCGCCATCGCCATCTCCGAAACGAGCCTCGTCTCGCCCATGACCCCCGTCATGATGGAGATCTACGGCACCAAGGGCGTCATCCTCTGCGTGGACGACGACGTGCGCATCAAGACCAAGGAGACCGCCGAAAAGATCGAGGGCGGCTGGGTCAAGCCCAAGCTCCCCGAGGCGCTGCCGCACCCCGTGCGCCAGTGGCTGGACGGCGTCCTCTACGGCAAGGAGATCCGCTTCGGCACCAAGGAGGCCCGCGCCCTGACGCAGCTCATGGAAGGCGCGTACATCTCCGACCGCGAGCAGAAGGTCTACAAGTTCTGATCCAACAGCGCAAAGGAACGCGCGGCGGGCAGAAAGATGCCCTCCGCGCGGCATATGCGGACAAAAAGGAGAGAGACACCATGGCGGAATATCGCAAGGCGGCGCGGGAGGAAAAGAGCGCGATCGTCGATTTCATCAATATGGTCTTTTCCGTAGCCCACGAGCCCCATAACTTCAAGACGCTCCTGCCCAAGGTCTACGGCGACGAGGCCTGCTTCTGGGCGGACCACTATATCGCCCGCGACCACGGCCGCGTCGAGGGCGCTGTGGCCCTGCTGGAGGAGAGATGGAGCGTCCTGGGCGAGGAGCTGAAGGTGGGCGTGGTGGGCTCCGTGTCCACTCACCCCTACGCGCGAGGCGCGGGCCACATGAAAAAGTGCATGGGCATGATGCTCGAAGACGCCGCGGCCAGGGGGCTGGATCTCCTGTTCCTGGGCGGCAAGCGCCAGAGATACGAATACTTCGGCTTCTCCCAGGGCGGCGTGGGCACGTGCATGCGCCTCGCACCGGACAATTTCCGCCACGCCTGGGGCAAAGTCGATATCTCCGGCATCTCCTTTGCAAAGCTCGGCCCCTGGACGGCGCGGGCCAAGGCGCTCTACGACGCGCAGCCCGTCCGCGCCCTGCGCCGCGAGGAGGAATTCGCCCTGGTCGCCTCCTCCTGGAACGACCGCCCCTGGGCCGTCCTGCGGGAAGGGGAGTTCCTGGGCTACCTCGTCGCTTCCCAGGAGGGGGACGAGATCACCGAACTCGGCCTCGTCCGCGAGGCGGACTGCCCGGCCATCCTGCGCGCCTGGCACGAGGCGCACGACCGCCGCACCGTTTCGGTGGACGTGCCCGTCTGGGACCGGGAACGCCTGCTGACCCTGGCCCGCGTCGCCGCGGCACGCGATCAGGGCGCGGCGGAGATGTTCCGCGTGCTCGATTTCCCGCGCCTGACGCGCCTGTTCCTCGCTGTCAAGAGCCGCTACGCCCGCCTGGCGGACGGCAGGTTCGTTCTGCAGGTCGAGGACGAGGCGCCCTTCGCCGTCGAGGTGCGGGAGGGGAAGGCGACCGTCGCCCGGACGGACGAAGCGCCCGACGCGCACCTTGGCCGCCTGGAGGCGCAGGACCTGCTCCTCGCCCCGCTGCGCTGCGTGGACACCTCGGGGATGCCTGCGTGCGTGGAGAACTGGTTCCCCCTGCCGGTGACGGTCTTCAGCGCCGACGGCTTCTGAGAAAAGCGAAAAGCGGCCCGCCCCGATCAGCGGCGGGCCGCTTTTTTTCGCCCAGCCTTACGGGATCGTAAGGCAAGAAGGACGCAGGCGTGCTATCATAGGGGTATCAAAAGGGGAGGGATGCGCCGTGACGCCGAGGATCCTGATCGTGGAGGACGACCCCATGCTGCGCGAGGCGCTGGTTGCCCTCCTGCGCCGCGCGGGCTATGAGACCATCCCCGCCGCGACCTGCCACGGGGCGACCGAGGCGCTTGGGGAGGAGCCGGACCTGACGCTCCTGGACGTCTCCCTGCCGGACGGCGACGGCTTCTCCCTCTGCCGAGCCTGGCGGGAGAAGGGCGTGGCCCTGCCGATCCTCTTTCTCACCGCCTACGACCGCGAGGAGCAGATCGTCAAGGGGCTGGACAGCGGCGGCGACGATTACATCGCCAAGCCCTTCCGCACCCAGGAGCTCCTTTCCCGCGTACGCGCCCGCCTGCGCCGGACCGCGGACCGCGCCGTGTACAGAAGCGGCGGCCTCGCCGTGGATCTCCAGGCCATGACCGCGGAAAAGGACGGCGCGCCGCTCAGCCTCACGCGCACGGAATTCCAGCTCCTGGCCGTGCTCGTGCGCAACGCCGGGCGGGCTGTGACGCGGGAAACGCTGCTCGGGCGCATCTGGGACGACGCGGGCGTGTTCGTGGACGACAACACCCTGTCCGTGCACATCAGCCGCCTAAGGGAGAAGGTCGGCCCGGAGCGCATCGCCACGGTGCGCGGCACGGGCTACCGATGGATGGAGGAATGAGGCGATGGTATGGCTTTGCGCGCTTTTCGCGGCCGCTCTCATAGGTTCCTGGGCATGGTTCCTCGTCAAAGAACGGCGGATGAAAAAGCGCGTTTCCGCCCTCCAAGCGGCCCTGCGAGCCTTTGCCCGCGGCGAGGGGCGCGTGCCCGTCGGCCTCGAAGACGATCTGCTGGCGCCTCTCCAAAAGGACATCGCCGGCCTGGCCGAGGAGGTGGTCCTCGCCGCCGAGAATCGCCGCGAGCACGAGGGGCAGGTCGCCCGGCTCATGGCCGATATCTCCCATCAGCTCAAGACGCCCCTGGCTACCCTGCGCCTCCTGTGCGAAATGGACCAGGAGGACGGAAGCGCCAACGCGGGCAAGGAGCTGCTGCTCGTCGGCCGCATGGAGGAGCTGATCCGCTCCCTCCTGCGCCTGGAAAAGCTCAAGGCCAACGCCTACGATCTGGAATTCGCTCCGTGCGATCTGGCCAGGATCGCGCGGAACGTGTGCGCGCAGTTCGCCGCCCTCTATCCCGGCAAGCGCTTTTCTGTCCCCGAAGGCAGCGCTCCCGCCCGGGGAGACGCGGCCTGGCTGCGCGAGGCCGTCGCCAACGTGGTCAAGAACGCCTGCGAGCATACCGGGGAGAATGGCCGGATCGAGATCGGTTTCTGGCGGGGAGAGGGGATGGTCTGGCTGCAGATCGAGGACGATGGCGGCGGAGTGCCCGGGGAGCAGCTCGGCGGATTGTTCCGCCGCTTCAGCCGCCTTTCCGACGAAGGGAAGGGAGGATCCGGCCTGGGGCTGGCGATCACGCGGTCCATCCTCGAATGCCACCACGGCGGGGCGACGGCGGAGCCGGGCGGCAGGGGCCTGCGGGTGATATTGTATCTGCCTGCCATCGCCGACTCCTTGATGGATCATTCGTTCGGGTGAAGGGAAGCGCGGCGTCCCGCCCTCGCGGGCGGGACGCCGCGCTCTGCGAGGGGGCGCGGCCCCCTCGCGCTCCCCCAGGGAGGCGGCGCACGGCTCGGGAGGGCCTGCCGGCCCCCCCTCGCCACGCGCCGGGAGGACGGCGGGGAGGCAGAGGGCCAAACAGGGCGTGGTGAGGAACGGAAGGAACCGGTCTCACGGGCTGTGAA
>CACZOT010000026.1 GCA_902782795.1 uncultured Eubacteriales bacterium
ATCGTACCACAACCCGCGGCCCGAATGCAACGCGCCGGATGTAAAGAAGCGCGAGATTGCCTCCCGGACCAAAAAGCATTATAATGGAACGAGGAAAACGTCCCGGGATCGGGGCGAACGAGGAGAGAAAAGCATATGGATCGGAAATACGCCATCTTCGCGGCGGAACAGGCCCGCGAGCTTTTGCAGATCGACAGCCCCACGGGCTACACCTCCGCGGCCGCGCAGTGGGTGCGCGGGGCCTTCGCGGCCATGGGGTACGAGGCCGCCATTACGACCAAGGGCGGCGTGCTCGTGGACCTGGGCGGAGCCAACGATGCCGACGCCATCCTCCTTCAGGCGCATACGGATACCCTCGGCGGCATGGTGGCCCAGATTAAGGCCAACGGCCGCCTGCGCATCGTCAACCTGGGCGGGCTCCAGGCGGAGAACTGCGAGGCGGAAAACGTGCGAGTGCATACCCGCTCCGGACGCGTCGTCGAGGGCACGCTGCAGCTTTGCAACGCTTCCGTGCACGTCAACGGCGAATACGCCTCCACGCGCCGCACCTTCGACAGCACCGAGATCGTCCTGGACGCCGATGTGAAAAGCGACGCCGACGTCCGCGCCCTGGGGATCGAGACGGGCGATATCGTCGCCTTCGAGCCGCGCACGCGCATCAGCGCCGACGGCTGGATCAAGAGCCGCTTCCTGGACGATAAGCTCTCCGTGGGCGCGCTCCTGGGCCTGGCGAAATACCTGAAGGACAAGGGCGTCGCGCCCAAGCGCCGCGTCTGGGCGCACATCACCGTGTACGAAGAGGTCGGCCACGGCGGCTCGGCCAGCGTGCCCGAGGGCGTGACGGAATCCGTCAGCGTGGATATGGGCTGCGTGGGCGACGGGCTCGCCTGCACGGAAAAGATGGTCTCCATCTGCGCCAAGGATTCCGGAGGCCCCTACAGCTGGGAGCTCACCGGCCGCCTCATCGAAGCCGCGCGCCGCGAGGGCGCGGACTACGCCGTGGACGTCTATCCGCACTACGGTTCCGACGTGGAGACCACCCTGCGCGCCGGAAATGACATAAGGCATGGTCTCATCGGCCCGGGCGTGTACGCCAGTCACGGCTACGAGCGCAGCCACGTGGACGGGGTCTGGAATACGCTCAAGGTGCTCAAGGGGTACCTGGAGGTATGAGGCTCGCACTGATCGGAGACCTCCAGTACGTGCCCGGCGAGGAGGCGGAGCTGCGCCGCTTTCTCGGCCAGGTGAACGCCTGGCGGCCGGATTTCGCCGTTTCCCTGGGGGATATGGGCCCTTCGGGCGAGCGGGGCACGCGCAAGGGCTTTGCCGAGAGCGCCGCGGTCCTGCGGGAGGTGGATTGCCCGAAGGCGGTCCTCCTGGGCAATCACGATGTGGAATACCGCCCGGACGACCCCTTCGAGCGCGATCCGGCGGCCTGGTACCCGGAAGCGTTCGGCCGCGAAGTCCCCTGGCAGGCTGTGGAGATGGACGGCGTGTTCCTGCTGTGTGTGTCCATCGAACGCCAGCCGCGGGAGACGTTCTTTACCCAGCACGCGCTCTACCTCTCAGATGCGCAGTTTGCCTGGGCCCGGGAGCAGCTCGTCGCGCACAGGGATTGGCCGACCGTCGTCGTCAGCCACGCGCCCCTCGCGGGGAGCGGCCTGCGGTGCGTGCCGTTCGTCCATTCCGCCGCGACCGACGCCTACCTGGACCACACCTTCGACGCCCTGCGCTGGAAAGAGCTCGCGCGGGAGAACCCGCAGATCCGCCTCTGGTGCAGCGCGCATTTCCACATGGGCCACGAGTATCGCGCCGCGATCGCCCAAAGGGAAGGAATTGTGCACGTCTCCTGCGGGGTTCCCTGTTCCTGCGCGAGAGACGGCACCCGCGAGACGAGGCTGTTGGAGATCGCGGGCGGCGAGGCGCATATTCTGACCCTGGACCACCTGGCGGGGGCCATTCGCGAGGACGCGCGCGTCCCGATGAACGGCTCAGGCGCGCACGGCGGCCTGTACGAACCCGCGCCGGGGGAGATCCTCCTCGGAGAGGACAGGGCCCTGACGGTCTGGGATTGCCCGCAGTGGGGCCGCGCGTTTATCGCCACGGAGTATGGGAAGCTTTGGGAATACGACCGCGCCTTGGGCGAATTGACCGGGGCCGTCTGCCGCAAAACGCCCGTCGCAGCGGTGGCGGTAGAAAGGGATCGCCTCTTCTTTGCAACCGCGCTTGGCGACGTCTTCTCCGTGGGGAGGGACGACCGCGAGCGCTTCGAGGTGCGCGGCGGATACGGCGCGCAGGCGCTCCGTGCCGAACGCGCGCTGCCGGCAGGCCGCTTGGGATCGGTGCCCTTCACTCGCCGGACCGAGCGTGAGGGGGAGTACATCCTGCTCGGCGCATAGGGAAAGAAAGGCTGCGCCGGTTCCTCCGCGGACGGCATCGCCTCCCGGCCCGGCGTACAGGGGGGATGGTGCGCTCCACCGAAGAAATGAACAGGGCTTCCGCGTTCCTTCAACAGAACGCGGAAGCCCTGCTTGTATGTGGACGGCCCTTAGCGCTTCGGGATGGCGCCGTAGCAGTGCAGGATGTTGAGATCCTCCGGCATGTCGAGCCCGTGGCTGCCGCAGCCGCCGTCGATCTCGTGGCAGCCGTGGTCCATGGCGAAGCCGAGGAGGGTATCGTGCATGCCCCATTTCGCTTTGATGGCTTCGGCGAAGCGGTCGAACGAGCGCACGTTGTCCCGAAGCGCTTCCAGGGAGACCTCCGCCTCGGGTCCGTTCTTGTGCATGGTGCTGTCGTAATTGCCATTGTAGACGCAGAGGAGATCATACTTGTCCTCGTCGATCAGCTCCATAGCCTTCGCGTTGATCTCGGGGATGGTCTCGAAGGTGAAATAGTCCATATCGCGCTCAAGGAAGATATGGGCCATGCTGCACTTTACGTCCGCGACGATGGCGCATTTCTTGCCCGCGCGCAGGACGGCGTCGAAGAGCGTATCGATGCGGACGACAGGCTTTTCGTACTTGCGGATGCCGTGCACCTCCGGCAAAGCGCCTGTGTACATGGTGCCGAAGCACACGGGCGTCACCGAGGGCATGACCGTGCGCAGGGGCAGGGCCAGCCGCGTGTGGCGGGCCACGTCCGCGAAGAGGGGAGTGTACTTCTGCCAGAGCCACATGGCCACGGCGTCCGGGTTGTACATGAAGACGCGGTCCGCGCGGCCGGAGGCAAAGGAATCCTGGATGAAGCGGGCGAGGAGAGGATTGGCCTCCTCCGCCTGGGCGGGCGGATCGATCGAAAGCGCCCGGGCGAGGGCTGCCGCCACGCCGGTCAGGGAATAGGCGTTGAACAATTCTTCCATGGATGATGTGACCTCCCATCCGAAATGTATTGTTCCCAGGGCGCATTATAGCAGGCGGGAGCCCTCGGCGCAAGCGGATAAAAAACGGTTGACAGATGGCGAAAGTTCTGTTATCATAATGTGCATAATCGCGATGATCGGAAAGAAGTACGTCCGCGCAGAGCTTTCAGAGAGCCGCCGGCTGGTGCAAGGCGGTAAGCGAAGCCGGGTCGGAATACATTCCGGGAGCGGCGCACCGAAAGACGCCCAGCGGCGGCAAGTAGGCTGCGACGGGCCCGCCCGTTACAGCGGCAGGGTATTTTTGTGTACCCGGCGAGGGCGTTTGCCGCAAGGCCGCGCCGACAAGAGGTGGTACCGCGGGTCTTCCCGCCCTCTTCCCGAAGGGGAGGAGGGCGTTTTTTCATGCGGAAAACGCCGCCCCAGGAACGATACAGGAGGCATAAAGCAATGGTCATTACGGAACTGTTGGAAAGAAACGCGAGGCTGTTCGGCAACGAGGTCGCCCTGGTGGAGATCAACCCGGAGCAGGCGGAGACGCGCCATGTCACCTGGAAAGAATACGAGCTCATCGAGCCGGCGAACACCAAGGGCTATCGCCGCGAAATCACCTGGCACGTGTTCAACGAAAAGGCGAACCGCTTCGCGAATCTTCTGCTCAGCCGCGGCGTCAAGCGGGGCGACAAGGTCGGTATCCTGCTGATGAACTGCCTGGAATGGCTGCCCATCTACTTCGGCGCGCTCAAATCCGGCGCGATCGCCGTGCCCCTGAATTTCCGCTATTCCAGCGACGAGATCGATTACTGCGTGAACCTGGCGGACGTGGACGTGCTCGTTTTCGGGCCGGAGTTCATCGGCCGCATCGAGGAGATCGCAGAGAAGGTCTCCCGCAACAGGCTGCTGATCTACGTCGGCCCGGGCGTGTGCCCGTCCTTTGCCGATTCCTACGCGGAGATCACCGCGGATTGCTCCAGCGCCTCGCCGGAGATCCCCCTCACCGAGGCGGACAACGCGGCCATCTACTTCTCCTCGGGCACCACAGGCTTCCCCAAGGCCATCCTCCACAACCATGAGAGCCTCATGCACGCCTGCCGCACCGAACAGGCCCATCACGGCCAGACGCGCGAGGACGTGTTCCTGTGCATCCCGCCGTTGTACCACACCGGCGCGAAGATGCACTGGTTCGGCAGCCTCCTGGCGGGCAGCCGCGCGGTGCTGCTCAAGGGCACGCGGCCGGAATACGTGCTGGACGCCGTATCCAGCGAGGGGTGCACCATCGTCTGGCTGCTGGTCCCCTGGGCGCAGGATCTCCTCGCCGCCCTGG
>CACZOT010000027.1 GCA_902782795.1 uncultured Eubacteriales bacterium
ACAGACAAGGGCTTCCGGGCTCGACGAGAGCGTCCGGAAGCCCTTTTGTTTCTGTATCCCCAACTGGGTGGCGCATAGCGATGAAAAAAGTGGGGAAAAATCCTGCGGGAGGGGTTGACAGGAGGGAGAGTTAGAGGTACAATACCATTGTAATAGATTTTACGCAATTTAATTTCGACAAATCGAACTGCGTAAGATCCCCATAAAGCGATCATACAGCAAGGAGGCGCCCCCCAAAATGAGCATTTACGACTACAGCGTCCCGACCCCGAAAGGCGAAGCGATCTCTCTGAAGGACTACGAAGGCAAGGTCATGGTGATCGTGAATACCGCCACCGGCTGCGGCTTCACCCCGCAATACAAGGACCTCGAGGCCCTCTATGAAAAGTATCACGACCAGGGCCTGGAGATCATCGACGTGCCTTGCAACCAGTTCGCGGGCCAGACCCCCGGCACGGACGAGGAGATCCACGAGTTCTGCACCCTCAAGTACAACACCCAGTTCCCGCAGATGAAAAAGAGCGATGTGAACGGCGAGAACGAGCTGCCCCTGTACACCTACCTCAAATCCCAGCAGGGCTTCAAGGGCTTCAACGGGGCCATGGGCCTGATGATGAGCGCCATGCTCAAGAAGATTGACAAGGATTACAAGAACAACCCCAACATCAAGTGGAACTTCACCAAGTTCGTGGTGGACCGCCAGGGAAACGTCGTGGCGCGCTTCGAGCCCACGGCCGACATGAAGGAGCTGGACAAGTGCGTCGCCAGCCTGATCTGACGCGAGGAGAAACGCATGGAACGCTATGATATCGCCATCATCGGCACGGGCCCGGCGGGCGTTTCCGCCGCCATCACCGCCACGGTGCGCAATAAGCGCGTGCTGCTGCTGGGCAGCGCCCGCATGAGCGACAAGGTCGGCAAGGCCCACCAGGTGGACAACTACCCCGGCCTGCCGCACATTTCCGGCGCGGATTTCGCCGCGCGGCTCAAGGCGCATCTGGACGAGATGGGCATCGCCATCACGGAGAAGCGCGTCGGCGCGGTCTACGCCATGGGCGATTACTACGCCCTGCAGCTGGACGAGGACATGGTCGAGGCCTCGACGGTCATCCTGGCCACGGGCGTGGTCTCGGCCAAGAGCCTGCCCGGCGAGGAGCGGTTCCTCGGCCGAGGCGTGAGCTACTGTGCGACCTGCGACGCGCGGCTGTACCGCGGCAAGACTGTCGCCGTGCTCGGTTCCGCGGCGGACGCCGCCGAGGAAGCGGAATTCCTGGCGCAGGTGGTGGAAAAGGTGCTCTACTTCCCCGTGGGCAAGGCGCCCGAGCCGAAGGAGGGCGCGAACCTTGTGATCGTGCGCGAGCTGCCCGAGGCCGTCCTCGGCGAGAAGGCAGTGACCGGCCTCAAGACCCGGGAGGGCGAGCACCGGGTGGACGGCGTGTTCATCCTGCGCGACGCCGTGCAGGCGGATCGCCTCGTCCCCGGCCTGCGGATGGATGAAAACCACGTGGCCGTGGATCTCATGATGCGCACGAACCTCCCCGGCTGCTTCGCCTGTGGCGACATCGCCGGGAAGCCCTATCAGTATGTCAAAGCGGCCGGTCAGGGAAACGTGGCGGCGCTTTCCGCCGTCTCCTACCTGGCCGAGACCGCCAAAGCAAAGGAGGAATGACCCCATGATCGTCAAGATCGAGAACAACGATATGTCCAAGGCCCTGGAGAGCAAATGCGCCCTGGTGGATTTCTCCGCCACCTGGTGCGGCCCCTGCCGCATGCTGCACCCCGTGCTGGAGGAGCTCTCCGAGGAGCTCGCCGGCCAGGTCGAGTTCTACAACGCGGACGCCGATGAGAACGGCGAGCTTGCCGCCCAGTACGGCATCGCCAGCATCCCCGCGCTGCTCCTGTTCCAGAATGGCCAGCTCGTCAACCAGACCGTGGGCTTCCAGCCCAAGGCAGCCCTCAAGGCCTTCCTCGGCCTATAAGACCAAGACCGTGCCGCGCTCCCGGAAATCCCCGCCGGGGCCACCGGGAGCGCGGCACGGACATCATTCCAGCGAAGATCGAGGCGAGAACCCCATGCCGGATCCCTACGACGCCCTGAAGCTGAGCTCCCAGCTCTGCTTCCCGCTCTACGCCTGCTCCAAGGAGATCGTGCGGCGCTACAAGCCCATCCTGGACGAGCTCGATCTCACCTATACGCAGTATATCGTCATGATGGCGCTCTGGGAGCACGGCCGCATGAACGTCAAGAGCCTTGGCGCGCTGCTGTATCTGGATTCCGGGACGCTCACGCCGCTTCTGAAAAAGCTGGAGCAGAAGGGGCTCGTCACCCGCGCCCGCAGCCATGAGGACGAGCGCTTCCTGGACGTGGCCCTCACCGGCGACGGCGAGGCCCTGCGCGAACGCGCCCTGGCCGTGCCGGGGCGGATCGCGTCGTGCGTCCCCCTGCCGCCCGAGGAGGGGATGCAGCTCTACGTCCTGCTCCACAAGGCGCTACGCGCCATGAGCCTGGAATGACGCCGCGCCTGTCGTCCGCCCGAGAGGCGGGCGTTTTTTATTGCGCGAAAACGTGGTATACTATTCCATACAGAGGAACAAGCAAAAGGGGGAACGGTGGATATGCGCGATTTCGTCTGGAAGGGAGCCGAACCCGTCCTGGCCATCGGCCTGATGAGCGGCACATCGGCCGACGGCGTGGACGCCGCGCTGGTGGAGATCTCCGGCTGCGGCAGGAAAACGAAGGCGCGCCAGGTGGCAGGGCTGTCCATCCCCTACGGCGCGGCCATGCGGGAACGGCTTTTGCGCCTCGCCTCGGGCGAGAGCCTGCCCGCGCGGGAGTTCTGCCTGATGAACCGCCTGCTGGGCGAACGCTTCGCCGACGCCTGCGAGGCCCTGCTCGCCGAGGCGGGTGTACCGCGGGAGCGGGTCGCCTTCGTGGGCTCGCACGGCCACACCTTCTGGCATGCGCCCGTCCCCGAGGAGTACGCGGGGGAGAGCGTCGCGGCCACGCTGCAGCTGGGCGATCCTTCGCCCATTTCGGAGCGGCTGGGCTGCCCGGTGGTGTCCGATTTCCGCGCGCGGGACGTGGCGGCCGGCGGCCAGGGCGCGCCGCTGGTGCCCTATACGGACTGGCTGCTCTTCGGCAGCGAGACGGAAAACTGCGCCCTGCAGAACATCGGCGGCATCGCCAACATCTCTCTCCTGCCCGCGGGGGGCGGGCTCGATACGGTCATGGGGTTCGATACGGGCCCGGGCAACATGGTGATGGACCAGCTGGCCGCGCGGATCGACCCGGCGCTGCGCTGCGATCTGGACGGCCGCATCGCCGCCTCGGGCCGCCCGAGCGAAGCGCTGCTCGCTTTCCTGATGGACGATCCCTACTACGCCGCGCGTCCGCCCAAGACCACCGGCCGCGAGAAGTACGGCCCCGCCTATGTGGAGCGCCTGCTCGCCCGCGCCGGCGAATTGGGCCTCGCGCCCGCCGACGTCATGGCCACGGCCTGCCTGTGCGTGGCCCGCACCATCGCCCTGGCCTGCGAGCGCTTCTCGCCCTTCGGCCTGCCGCAGCGCATGGTCGTCAGCGGCGGCGGGGCGCGGAACCCGGAGCTACTGCGCCGCATCCGCGAATGCCTGCCCGGCGCGCGCGTCTGCGTGCCGGAGGACCTGGGCTGGGACGGCGACAGGAAGGAGGCCGTCGCCTTCGCGCTGCTTGCCAACGAGTGCCTCCACGGCGTCTGCAACAACGCTCCCGGGGCCACCGGCGCTCGCCACGGCGTGGTCATGGGGCAGATCAGCTGCTGAGGGCCGTCGCAATCGGTAGAAAAAGCTCCGGCGTCCTGCCAAAAGGATGCCGGAGCTTTTTTCTGTTCTCGCGGAAAGGACTTCGCGCGGGGGCGAGAGCCGCCTAGCCCAGCGGGATCTCCACCACCTCGGCCATCTTGGCGAGGCACTGTTCGATCTGGGCGGAGATCTCCCCGGCCATGCGCTCGGTGATCTCGGCGTTTTTCTCGTTCTCGAGCTTTTCGAAGAAGGCGGTCTTGATCTGGGAGGTCATGCGGCCGATGCGCGCCTCGAAATGCCCGCGCGGCACGAGCTTGCGCATGGGGCGCGGGATATCGGCGTTCATGAAGGCGGCCTGGAGGCGTTCCTTGCCCAGGAACAGGAGCAGGAGCGAGACGACCGTGCCCGCGACGATGCCGGAGATGCCCCCGGAGACCACGGCGATGCCGCCTCCGCCGCACAGGAGCCCCACGAGGATGGAGATGATGGTGTTGATCAGCCACGTCAGCTCCTCCACGGCGAAGACGTTGCGCGCGTCGATGCGCACGTCGATATCGGAAAGCTGGAGGTAGGAATTCAGGCTCAGGGCGCGGTAGGGCACGTTGTGTTTGACGCAGATGGGCATGGTCTTCTCCTCGAGATCATACGCCACGGGCTTGAGCCACTCGGCGATGGGCCGGACGAGCAGCTCCTGCGCGGCGTCGGAATGGAGATAGGCCTCGATCTCCGTCTGGAGGACGGAATCGATATCCGAAAGGCGCTTGATCTCGCCGCTGCGCCAGCGGTCGAAGACGGGGATGGCCACCGTGCGCAATATGGGCTCGACGAGCGTATCCACCATCTTGCGGTAGAGATCGGGCGTGCGCGCCTCGACGACCTTTTCCACGGCGTTGGAGCTGATGAGCGTATCCACCTCCGCGCGGAAGGCCCGCAGCTGGGAATCGATCCTGCCGCTCCAGGCCAGGCCGCGCGCCACGGAGAACTCAGGCTCCGCGCCGGTGATGACCACGGCCTCCGGGAAGACCTCGGCGCACCAGTCCCGCACGTTCTTCAGGCGCGAAACGCCGCCCGTGAGGAAGAGGAGCTCCGGCGCCTGGCCGCTGATCTTTTCGCGCACGTCGCGCAGGCTGGCGCGGAAGACGTCTCCAAACGACCGCCCGGAGAGTTGGGCGGCGCCGCGCTCCAGGAGGCGCGAGGCCATCTTCGCGTCCATGGAGAGGGTGAGGCGCAGGGGCTGGTCGTAGAGGATGGTGACGGTTTTGCGGCAATCGTTGTCGCGCCAGTAGTCCTCGTCGGAAAAATACTGCTCCTTGAGGCGGCGCGCGGCGAATTCGCAGTAGGCGCGCCAGGCCGGGCTGGCCTCGAATACTTCACGCACGCGCTTCTCCTGCGGGCAGGCGCGCACAGATTCCTCGAGGAGGATCTCGTCCATGATGCCGCCGCCCAGGTGCACTTCGCCGGCGGTCTGCAGCTCCACCTCGCGGCCGCCCATGATGTAGGCGAAATCCGTCGTGGAGGAGCCGATATCCACCACCAGCACGGGCCTGGACATGATATCGTAACCCACCTGGAGGTGCTTGGATTGGCAGGCGCTGATCAGCGCCGCGCGCGATTCGGAGACGATGCGCGCGGGCGGATAGCCCGTATCCTCAAAGATGCGGCGGTAGCGCTCCCGCGCGGCCTTGTCCCAGCCGGCGGGGCAGCCGATGTAAAAGCAGGTGTCCTCGCCCTGGATGAGCTCGCCGGATTGCAAAAGCTCTCCCAGCACGCCCGCGGCGAAGCACTTGATGTCCTTGTCGACTTGCGGGTCGGTGAGGAAGCGGCTCTTGAAGCGCAGGGCGCGCTGCGTGGCGCTGGTGTTGTAGCAGGCGCTTTCGCCGATGAGCAGCTCGCCCGAGAGCAGGCGCGCGTAGGCGGTGATGAAGCTCCTGGCCTCGCGCACGGTCAGGACGGCGGGATCGCCCGCGTCGTCCTTGTTGAGGCGCGCGACGGCGCTCTCGGCGTCGCCCAGGTCAAAACCGAAATAGCGTTCCATGGGGTTCCTTTCTCGCGGCGCGCGTCCCGAGGGGGCGGCCCGCCAGCGGATCGTTCCTTTGTGTGGCGGGATCGGACAATCGGCGCTCAGCCCCGCGCGGACGCGAGGCCCTTTTTGAGCAGACGCCCGTCGGCGACGAGCGCGGGCCGGAGCGTGCCCTCGCGCCGGGCGGGGAGGATCTCGAACCAGGCGGCGCGCTCGGGGGCGTAATCGACGGCCTCCACGCCGCGGCGGTGCAGATAATAGCGAATCGCGGAGACGGCCTCGCGGGCGTCCTCGCCGTCCGGCAGAGCCAGGCGGGCGCAGGCGTTTTCCAGGAGGGTGGCGAAGAGCTCCAATTCCTCAGCGGGGATGGGCCCGTCCGGCGCGTCGGCCCGGGCGGTCTCCTTCTCCAGGGCGGCCTGGGAAGCCGCGGTCTCCAGGCCGCGGTCGGCGACGAGCATGACGCCTTGCAGGCAGCTCCAGACGGCCTCCGGATCGATGAGGAACTCCGTGCGCACGGCGGGCGCTTCCGTCTTTTTCTCCCTGGCGGGTTTGCCGGCGAGGTACCCGCCCGCGGCGAGACACGCCCCGCCGAGCAGGGCGGGCAGGAGACTCTGCAAAGCCTTCCACGAGCCCGAGAGGATCATGGCCGCGGCGAGCAGCCCCGCGCCGAGGGCGAGCACGGCGACAGCCGCCGGGCGCAGCCGCTTTTTCGGCGCGGGCGCGACTTCGCGCTGCCACTGGCGCGCCTCGCTGACGGTCCCCATGAGCGGCAGCGCGCCGCGCAGGGCCTGCAGCGAATCCTGCGCGGAGAGGCTCAGACGCGCGTCGCCGCAGGCCTCGCCGTAGCGGTAGAGCACGCGGTCCACAGCCTTTTCCAAAGCGGCCTGCGCCGCGGCGGGGGAACGGTCCCGGCCCAGGGCGGCGAGCACGGCCTCCCTGTCGCTTTCCAGCAGTTCCCGAAGAGTCACTTTGTCCATATTGGAAGCTCCTTATTCCATATCGGTTTGCAATCAGACGAGATTGGTGATCACCAGCGACAGCCCGGAGAAGATCAGCCCCGCGACGATGGCCCGCTTGACGGTCGCCTCCTGCCATCGCCCGGCCAGCCGCGTCCCGGCGGCCAGCCCCAGCGCCATAAAGGGCAGGAGTTTCGCGGCTGTGAGGAGCGCCGCGCCCGTCACCACGCCCGTCAGGCAGTAGAGGACGAGGCGCACGCTGTCCGTGATGAGGAACACAGCGCAGAGATTGCCGCGGAAGGAAGCGCTGTCCTCGGTGGTGCGGCTCATGTAGGCGGCCAGCAGCGCGCCGACGCCGTACAGGCCGCTCATCACGCCCGCGGTCAGGCCGATCAGGGCCAGGACTGCCCGGGAGCCGCGGCGCCTGCCCGCGCGCTCGCGCAGGAGCATCTCCGCGCCCAGGGCAATCACCACGAATCCGAAAAAGACCTTGAGCAGGCGCGGGCTGGCGCTTTTCAGCAGGAGAATGCCGGGCACGCATCCCGCGACGACGATCACGCTCACGGGCAGGATCACCCGCCAACGGAAGGAGCGCCGTTCCCGCCAGGCGATGAAGACGTTCGAGGGCAGGCCCAGCACGGCCTCCACGGGCGTGATGGCGAGCGTGCTCGAGAAAAAACTCATGGCCGTGGAGAAGACCAGCGTGTTGCCGAACCCCGTCAGTCCTTTGACGAGATACGCGGCGACGACGGCCGCGGCGGCGATGCCAAATCGCATTTGCGCTCGTTACCTCCCTGGAGCCGCGCCTTCCGTGGCGGCCCGCTGCCCATATGATAGCACACATGCTCCCACCGCGGCAAGTCGGCCAGCGCGCGAAGAGGGTGTTGCGAAAACGGAGTTTTTTTTGTATACTATATATTGGATTATCAGGGGAGAGGCGCGCGGCGGTCCCCGGGGGAAACGCGCGGCCCCACTATATACGCGACGCAGGGAGGCGTTTTCATGAGCAAACGATACAGACGACCCACGAAAAGGAGAACGCGGCGGCGCAGGGCATACGGCTGGCTGCTCCTGCTGATCTTCCTGATCGGCCTGGCCGCGGGTATCGCGCTGTGCTATTATGTGAACCTGGTGCCCGCCGTGCGCACACTGCGCACGGACGGCTTCCGCCAGGCGGTGCAGGTGCTTGTGCACGGCGAGCAGGCCGCGCAGGGAGATCCCGTGGTCGCCCAGGTGGATCCGGTTCCGACGCCGGAGCCTGTGCCTGTCGTGACGCCGGAGCCTGCGCCTGTCGTGACGCCGGAGCTTGTGCCTGTCGTGACGCC
>CACZOT010000028.1 GCA_902782795.1 uncultured Eubacteriales bacterium
GATCTCCGTGAGGCGCTCGCCGGCGAGCGTGCGCGTATAGGTGTGACTCGCGCCCTCAGTGCTCTGGTAGGTGAGGCGGACCTCCACGTCCGCGCCGCCGCGCTCCTGGGAGACGATGTAGGCGTAGATGTACGCCTGCGCCCAGTGCACGGGATAGTGGTTCTCTCCGATGCGGGAGGGATCGCGCACGCGGGTGGATTTGATCTCCTCGATCACGGGCGGGGCTTCGTCGCCGCGGTCCCAGAAGCCGTCCATGCGGCCGTAGACGGCCAGACGTACGCCCAGGACGTCCTCCACCCGGCTGAGGCTGACTTCGCTCTCCCAGCCCGGGGGATACTTCCGCTGCACGGCCATGTGCGCGAGGACTCCTTCGCGCAGGCGCTCCGCCGCCTGCATTGCCGGCCAGAGATCTCCGCCCTCGAAGGCGAACTCCGCCAGCTGGCGCACGCTCACGCGGTGCGCGGTTCGCTCATCCATGGGTGGGGGACCTCCTTTCCGCCCGGCGCAGTGCGCGAGGGGCTGCGCGGCCCCAGGGCCGCCGCCCCCGCGAGGCCTTCGGCGCCATTGGGATCTCCGGCACGCGCGACCGCGGGCTGGAGCCTGCCGATCCGCCGGCCTATCGGTTCTTCCAGCGCGCCGCGTCCGCCACGCGGGACCGGACCCATCTTCCTTCTCCCGTGGCGCGCGGGCGCTCCCGCTTGCCAAAATGGCCGATACCATGTACAATAGCCATGCAGCGCGCTTATATGCTATTGTATCGCAGGCGCGCGAGAAACGCAATGCAAGAAAGCGGGAATCCAATATGCTGGAACCTCTCCTGATGCAGCCCTATTACCGCTGCGGCTCCGAGACCCCCTGGGGCGGCGATTCGCTCAAGCGGTTCGGCCGGGTCCTCCCGGACGAGCGCACGGGCGAGAGCCTGGATATCTCCGCGCTGCCCGGAAAATCCAGCACGGTGCTGGGCGGGCGCTGGGACGGCGCGCCTCTCTCCGAGCTGGCCCACACCCTCGGCGCGCGGCTCACCGGCCAGGAGGGCGAGTTCTCCCTCCTGCTCAAGCTGATCGACGCGCGCGAGACGCTCTCCGTGCAGGTGCATCCGGGCGACGATTACGCCCTGCCCCGCTACAATAAACGCGGCAAGACCGAGGCGTGGCTCATCCTCGCCGCCGGCCCGGAGGCGCGCATTTTCTGCGGCCTCGAGCCGGGCAGCGCGCCCTTCGCCGAATTGTGCGACGACCGCGAAGCCATCGTCCCCGCGCTACGCAGCGTGTCCGTGCGCCCCGGCGACGTGATCTACATCCCCCACGGCCTCGTCCACGCCCTCGGCGGCGGCATCATGGTCTATGAGATCCAGCAATCGTCCGATCTCACCTTCCGCATCTGGGATTGGGGCCGCGTCGGCGCGGACGGCAAGTCGCGCCAGCTGCATCTGGCCGAGGCGAAGGACGTCGTCCGCCAGGAACTGCGTTCCGACCGCCTGGCCGGTGTCGATCTGCCCTGCGAGGGCGGCGTGCGCACGCTCTATATCTGCGACGGCAATTTCGCCATGTGGCGGCTGCTCGTCTCCGGCGAGATGCCCCTCGAGAAGGACCGCATGCAGCTTGTGACCGCGCTCTCCCCTTGCGCCATGGCCTGGGAAAACGAGCGGTGGGAGCTGCGCGCCGGGCAGAGCGCGCTCATCCCCGCCGAGTGCGGAGGCGTGCGGTTGCTGGGCGAGGCGCAGGTGGCGCTCTCGACCTTGCCCGACCGCGAGGCCCTGCGCAGCGAGCTGGGCTCGCGCGCGCGGGAAGTCGCCGGGCTGTGCGATTGATCCGTTTCCATGAAACGCCGTCCGCCAAATCGGACGGCGTTTTTTTGTATGGAGAGTCCTGCCCCTGGCCGATGTCCCGGCCCTGCCTAGCCGTATGCGTATCCTCAGGATGGGATTCTTAAGGGCCTGTGGCCCTTAAGCGGGAGTGCAGAGGGCGGAGCCCTCTGCCGGAAGAGCGCGAGAGGGCGGAGCCCTCTCGCAGAGGCGGCGGCCGTGAGGCCGCGCAAAACCCCGTCCACGGTTGACATGTCCGGCCGGAACGGGGTACAATGGATCCGGACAGAAAACCACGCGCGACGCAAAAGGAGGTCTTACCATGCTGTACTGCCCGAACTGCCAGATCCTCGCGGAAGGAGAAGTCTGCCCGGAGTGCGGCAAGCCCCGTCTGCGGGAACCGCGCGAGGACGACATCGTCCTGCTCGCGGAGGAAGGATACCTTCGCGCGAGCATGCTCGAACCCCTGCTGGAACAGGCCGAGATCCCCTTTTCCAAGGTGGGGAAGCTGGGCAGCGGCATCGCCGCCATGATCGGCTTCACGCAGGATACCTACCGCTTTTACGTCCCCTACGCCGCCTACGAGCCGGCGCGCGATATCGCGCAGGTGCTGGAGTCTGGCCCGGAGGGCGAAGACGCCCTCGCCGAGCAGGATTCCCTCGACGGCCCGGCGGAATAGCCCCGCCTCTTATCGTCCCAACGCCCCGCTTTGCCAAGGAGCGGGGCGTTTCCTTACCGTTCGGGCTCCGCCGCGCGCAGGAGCGGCTCGATCTCCCGCGCCAGCGCGAGGATCATGCGCCTGTTCGTGGGGCGTTCCTCGCCGAAGAGGCCCGATCGCTTCTCCGTGGCGGCGCGGGTCCAGGCGGCCTCGATGGCGTGGCGCACGGCCCGCTCCACGCTTTCCGCGCTCACGCCGAACTTGCGCGCGATCTTTGGGTACACGTCCCGGGCGATCTGCACGCGCGGCTGGTCTCCCACGGCCAGCGCCGCGTCGATCAGATACCCGTAGCCCTTGAGCGTCGGGTTCATGCCGATCTCCCGCAGCAGCCCGCCCGCGATCTCCCCGCTTCGCGGCGGCGCGGGCGAGCCGGGCGCTTCTCCCTGCGAAAAGCGGCCGCGCAGGCGACGGATATCCCGGATGCGCCGGATGAGCAGCTCCGTCGGCACCGGTTTGACCAGATAATGCGACGCGCCCAGGCGGATGCACTCCTCGATGCAGCATTCCCGCGTCATGTGCGATGTGACGATCACCGCCGGCGGCGCGGGCAGCGCGCACACCCGCTCGATCAGCGCGAAGCCGTCGAATCCCTGCAGCACCAGCGTCTGCACCACGATATCCGGCGCGAGGCGGCTGATCTCCGAAAGCGCGCGGCCGCCCTCCGTGGCGCTGCCCAGCCACTGCATATCCGCCTCCTTCCCCACCGCCGCCCGCAGGTTCTCGCAGCTGCGGGGGCTGCAGTCCGCGCAATAGATCCGGATCTTCGCCACGTCAATACACTTCCATCAGTATTTTTACATTCTTTTCGTCATTTTATTTTTATAATATTTACATTCGCGGCAGACCGGCATATTCCTCCCCAAAGAGCCGCGTCCGGGAAAAAATTTCTGGACGGCGCATAGATCCTGCGGCGGGCGGGCAGATTGTTTCCGGGAGGGATGAAAAATGAACCGAACCGGAAAACCGTATGCCATTGCCCTGGCGGCGCTGCTGCTGGCCCTTTTGCTGGCGGGCTGCATGAACGCTGGGAACCGCTCCGACGACAACCTGGACGCCCCGGAAGCCACGGGCACGCCCTACGTGGGCACGGACCCCGCCGGCGTGACTACGCCCGCGCCTACCGCGACCAGCCTCGTTCCCGGCCTGGACGACGCCAAGCGCGCCATCGAGAACGCCTTTGACTGGAAGTCGAACGTGGGCGAGGTGCAGGACCGCATCAACCAGTTCTCGGAGGTCGCGGCCAGCTACGTGGTCGTGAACGGGCCGACCGCCCTGGTGGGCGTGGAGTTCGATCCGCAGTACCGCGGCGAGATGACGGAGCGCATCCGCCAGATGATCGCGGGCGTGGTGATGTCCTACGACGCCCAGGTCCAGACCGTCGCCGTCACCGCCGAATCGGAGGACGTGAGGACCGTGCGGTCTCTGGCCGAGCGCGCCGCCAACGGCGCCGACGGGGCGGAATTGAAGACCGAGATGGACAAGATCGTCCGCAACACCACGACGCTCAGCTGACGCGCGCCGCGCGGAAAAGAAACCGGCGTGACCATTACGGTCACGCCGGTTTTGCGGCTCTGTTCCGGATCCGAGGGGACGCAGAAGCTCTTCTCGTATTGATCCGTTTATCTGGCGGATTGCCATTCCTCTTTGGACAGGCACGTTATGTATTCCGTGCGAAGAACGCCCTCGATGGCGCAGGGAACCTGCCAGGCCGTGTGATGGTAATGAAACCCGCACTTTTCCTGAACGCGCTTCGACTTTTCGTTCCCCTCAAAGTACCCGCACCAGATTCTCCCGAGCTGCAGGTCTTCAAAACCGTGCCGCAGGAGCTCCCGGACCGCCTCCGGGATCAGCCCCCGGCCC
>CACZOT010000029.1 GCA_902782795.1 uncultured Eubacteriales bacterium
CCCCGATGGTGGCGATGAGATCGTACGCGCCGTGGAGGAGCACGGGACAGACGACGGCCAGGCGCAGGCAGCGGTCGCGCTCCGGGGCGAGGCCAAGGTTATCGAAGCGCTTCGCCGCGCCGTACCAGGCGCCCATGAAAACCCCGAAGCAGGCGTGCCCGGGCACAGCGGTCACGGCGCGCACCATGGCAGTGCCGAAGCCGTACATGACCACGTAATCGATATTCTCCCACAGGGCGAAGCCGAGCGACACGAACACCGCGTACACCACGCCGTCAAACTGGCAGTTGAAGGCGGGAGAGGGCCAGGTGCGCCGCTTGAGCAGGAGATACTTGAAGCCCTCCTCGGAGAGGCCGACGACCAGGAAATTGAAGAGGATCTGGTAGACCCAGGTGTTTTCGGCGAAGAAGAGGGAGAGCAGGCGCGTCCCCAGGCGCTCCGTGAACACGGCCAAGGCGGTGGAGATGACGCCCTGCATCAGGAGGGAGAAGAGCAGCCCCGCCGGCTCCTTCTCCAGGCGGTCCGCCTTGTAGACGTAGCTCATCAGGATCACGGCGGGAATCACCGCCGCGGCGATGAGGATGGGGTTCATGGCGTAAAAGATCAAGCCGATCGGCTCCTTCCAGCGTTTGCTGGCTGTACCATTCGACGTTTTCCCGTCATTTCCTCCCGGAGCGTGGAAAAAAACCCCGCTTCGCGTCCCCGGGCGGCCCGGCGCGCGCTTTGGTACGCGGCGAGGAACTCCCGCCGCCAGCCGCGGCGATCGGCCCGCTGCCAGGCGAAGGAGGGCCGGGCGTTGCCCTCCATGAGCACCGGGCCTTCCGGCGTCATGGCCACGTCCCAGCCCACGCAGGGAGCTTCCGGCGCCATGCGCGCGGCGTGGTAGACCATGGCGCAGATCTCCTGCCAGCAGGGCACGGTGAACGCGGACAAGGGCGCGCCGCTGTCCGGATGGAATTCCCAGCGCCGCCCCAGCTTGTCCACAGCCTCGCCGCAGGCGCGGCCGCTGGCCATATCCAGGGTGAGGGAGAGGCCGCCGGCGTCGAAATTGTCCGTCAGGGAGCCGCCGCGCCCCATCCGCAGCGCAGGCGCGAGCAGGACCGGGCCCAGCTCCATGCGGATCGTGGTGATGCGCACGGTGTTCACGGACGAGGCGTGCAGAGCGGCGAGGTCCGGGTGCTGGCGCAGGCGCTCCTCAACGAGCATGTCCCCAGCGCGCAGGCGCTCGTGCAGGGCGAAGAGGGCGGCGGAATCCTTCGGCGGACGCAGCCCCTCCACCGCGCGGCCGCCCTTGCCGCGGCGCGGCTTGGCGACGGCGTCCGGATGGCGCCGGAGAAAGGCCCCGAGCTCCTCGGCCCCGCGCTCGGCGGGACAGAACCACTCCCGGCCCAGAAAGCGGGAAAAACGCGCGTCGAAGGCGGCTTTGTCCGTAAAGCGCTCCACGCCCTCCGGTCCGTTCAGACGGCGGATGCGCTCCGCCAGGCGCGGCTCCACGCAGCGCGTCCACGCCCAGCGGCCGCCGAGATTGCCCTTGTAGAGGAACATAGTCTGCATATGGACGCCGCGCAGGATGAGAGCCGCCGCGCAGGAGCAGGCGTCCGCGAGGATCCCCGCGCCGTGGGAGCCGCTCTGGCGCGAGAGGTGAAGGAACAAACGCGTCTTGCCGTTCATGAAAAGGCCTCCTTTGGTGTTCGGGTCGGCGCGGCGCGACCGCGTCTGTAGAGAACACAGGGCCTGGGCCGAAAACGGGACACACCCGGGCGGCATTTTACTGCAGGACGCGTTTTCGCGGCGCCGCGGGGCTTTTTCGCCGGAGCCGGAGGAGAATCTCCCGGAAAAAGCCCCTGTGCCCTTGATTGCCGCGCGCACTTTGGTTATAATATAGAAGCGGCGCTCATAAGCGTTGCTTTTGCGCGCCCAAACTGCCACTCAGATGGCGCGGGGCGAAGAAGCGCCAGACCAGAAGGGAGGGCAGAGGGCGGGCAAACCGAAGGTGTTGCCGCCCGAAACCCGCGCGCAAGCGAAGCGCAGGGCGCGGGGAGGAGAAGCGCCCGACCGAAAGGGAGGGCAGAGGGCGAGCAAACCGAAGGTGTTGCCGCCCGAAACCCGCGCGCAAGCGAAGCGCAGGGCGCGGGGCGAAACCAGAGGAGATCGGCCCGCGTTGCTGTGGATCAGCCGAAGGCAGGGTTCGCAGCCGACCAGGAGGGAGGGCCATCAGGCCCGACTAGCGGCTGCCGATTCCGAAGGAAATCGGCCCGCGTAGCTGCGGACCAGCCGAAGGCTGGGGCCGCAGCAGACGAATGGAGATGAACATCGTGCCCCTGTATCTGTTCCGCTGCAAGGAATGCGGACATAAGTTCGAAAAGCTGACCAGCATCTCCCGCATGGGCGAAACGGTGTGCGAAAAGTGCGGCGCGGGGGTGGAGCGCGTGTACGACGGCGTGCGCGTGTTCGGCGGCAAGAGCGGAGGTTCCGCCTCCTGCGGCTGCGGCGGAAATTGCGCTGGCTGCGCCGGTTGCAGCCAGAACTGAGTTTTCGGAATCAGCGACGAGCGAAGGCTGATGGTTCCGACGCGGAGAAGAGCGCTCGCTCGAGCGAGAGAGGCGGCTTTGCCGCGTAGCTGCGGACCAGCCAAGGGCTGAGGCCGCAGCCGAACAGGAGGGAGGGCCATCAGGCCCGACTAACGGCTGCCGATTCCGATTGTAGAAGCGCCCGACCGAAAGGGAGGGCAGAGGGCGAGCAAACCGAAGGTGTTGCCGCCCGAAACCCGCGCGCAAGCGAAGAGCAGGGCGCGGGGCGGCGCCAGAGGAGATCGGCCCGCGTAGCTGCGGATCAGCCAAGGGCTGAGGCCGTAGCCGACAAGTATGAAGGGACCGCCCGTGCGGCGGCTGGTGGGTATATGGGAGAGATCTTGCGGATACACGGCGGCTACCGCCTGGAGGGAGAGGTGTCCGTCAGCGGCGGCAAAAACGCGGCGGCGGCGATCATCCCCGCGGCGATGCTGGCGCTCGGCCCCTGCACGGTCGAGAACCTGCCCGACAACGAGGATTCTCACGTCTATATGGAGATGCTGCGCTGGCTGGGCGCGAAGGTCGAGATGGGCAAGGGCGTGATGCACATCGACGCCACCACGGTCGACCGCTGCAACCCGCCCGCGGAGCTCGCCTCGAAGATGCGCGCTTCGTATTATCTCGTGCCGGTGCTGCTGGGCCTGCTCGGCCGGGCGGAAGTGCCCATGCCGGGCGGCTGCAACATCGGCGCGCGCCCCATCGATCAGACCATCAAAGGCATGACGAGCCTCGGCGCGCAGGTGCGCCAGGAGCGCGGCATGATCATCGCCGAGGCCGGCGAGCTGGTCGGTTCGGACGTGTATCTGGACATGCCCAGCGTCGGCGCGACGGTGAACACCATGCTCACCGCCGTCATGGCACGAGGCAACACCGTCATCTACAACGCCGCCAAAGAGCCGCACGTGGTCGATCTGGCCAACTTCCTCGGCTCCCTCGGCGCGAGCGTCAAGGGCGCGGGCACGGATATTATCCGCATCCGCGGCGGACGCCCCCTGCACGGCTCCAGCTACGCCATCATCCCGGACCAGATCGAGACCGGCACGCTGATGATCGCCGCGGCGGCGACCTGCGGCGACGTCACCATCACCGGCGCGATCCCGCCCCACATGGAGGCGCTCTCGGCCAAGCTCCTGGAAATGGGCGTGCATATTTCCGAGGATGACGACCGCATCCGCGTGCGCGCCAACGGAAAGCTACGCGCCGTCAGCGTCAAGACGCAGGCGTATCCCGGCTTCCCCACCGATCTCCAGCAGCCCATGACGGCGCTGCTCTCCATCGCCAGCGGCACTAGCGTCGTCAACGAGCGCATCTTCGAGTCCCGCTTCCGCTATGTGGACGAGCTGCTGCGCATGGGCGCGGATATCAGCATGATCGACAGCCGCACCGCCATCGTCAACGGCGTGGAGAAGCTCACGGGAGCGCGCATCACCGCCACCGACCTGCGCGCCGGAGCGGCCATGGTCGTGGCCGGGCTCATCGCCGACGGCGTCACCGATATCGATAATTTCCACTATATCCAGCGCGGGTATGAGAACCTCGATGAAAAGCTGCGCTCTCTCGGCGCGCACGTCGAGAGGATCCGCGTGCCGTAAGCGCATAGACATCCCGAAAGGCCCCACAAAAAAACGAGTACGGTTCCCGAAAGAGAACCGCACTCTTTTTTTGTTTTGCGCTTTTCGCAGGAAGACCTGCGCGCGGCGTCTATTCCGCGGCGGGCGCGATTCCGGCGCGCGCCTCTTTCCAGCGGGGCTTGCGCAGGGCCATCCAGAAGCAGACGAGGTGGACGCTGACGGTGAGCGTCCAGCTGATGGGGTAGGAGGCGTAGAGGATCTTCAGCGAGTGGAACTTGAGGAAGACGGTCATGATCCACACCACGCGCAGCCCGCAGGCGCCGATGAGCGTCACGATCATCGGCATGATGGA
>CACZOT010000030.1 GCA_902782795.1 uncultured Eubacteriales bacterium
CCGAGGCGATGATCGTCACCGGCAGGACGATAGCGCAGATGGCCTCCGCGCATTCGCGGAAGAGCTCCACCACGCCCTTGGCGTCCTTCTTGGCGGCGCGGCCGCTCATGCGCGAGAACATGACCGTCATCAGCGGAACGACCAGAACGCCCTGCACGAACGTCACAAGGCGGAAGGCGTAGTTCATGGCAGAGATCGCGCCGACCTCCAGGCCGGAGGCCATGGATTTATCGACGATATTGTTGATCTCCGTCGCGCTCATGGAGAGGATCGCGGGCACGGCCAAGCGCAGCATGCGGCGGATGGCCGGGTCAGCCGGATCGAACACCCAGCGGTACCGGAAGGACTTGCGCAGGGCGGGCAGCTGGATGGCCACCTGCAAGATCGCCGCGCAGAACACGCCCCAGGCCAGGGACTGCACGCCGAACTTGCGCGAAAAGAGCACCGCGGCCAGCACTACGCACACGCTCAGCGGGAAGCCTGTCAGCTGGGCGACGACGAAGCGTTCCTGCGCGTTCAGGATGTTCATCAGCACCAGCGCCGCGATGGCGAAGAACAGCGCCGGCAGCATAATGCGCATCAGTTCCACCGCCAGATGGTGCTGCTCCGGCCCAAAGCCCCCGTAGAGAAGCCCGATGAGCGGATCCGCCAGCAGATACATGGCGGCGGCCACCATCAACCCGAACGACGTGAAGATATTCACCGCGTTGGAAGCCAGACGGTTCGCCGCGCGCAGGCCGCGGTCCGTGCGTGTCTGCACGTACAGAGGGATCAGCGTCGAGGAGATGCAGGAGCCGAACAGCAGAATCGGCACATAGTAGGTGCCGTAGGCCGCCGCATAGGCGTCCGCCTGCATGCGGGTCCCGAAATACGCCGCGACGATCGATTCGCGAACGAAGCCGAACGCCTTGCTCAAAAGGATGACCAGCGTGACGGCCAGGGTCGTCCGGGCCGTCTGTTCCTTCTGGGACATGCAATCGTTTCTCCTTACTTCAAGAGGATCTCGCCCGCCGCGGGAGCGGGTTCGTCGGAATACAGGGCGAAAGGCCCCTGAAAGCGCCAGAAGCGCAGGCGCTCCCAGGGCGTTTGGTCGCCATCGGCGGGAACGGCCCAGACGACCTCTTCAGGCGTCTGCCGAGCCTCGGCGGCGATCAGGCGACGCGCCGTTTGGAGGGAGCGCTCGTCATAGCGGGCGGAGGCGGAGAAGCCCTCGCGCAGGACGCTCGTCAGAGTCTGGCCGAACCCCGCCTGGCCCACGCGGTTCATCACCGTTTCCCCAAAGACGCGCTCCGTCTCCGGCGTGAGCGCGGCGCAATTAGCGTACAGGACGCGCGCCAGAGCCACGGTCTCTTCCCCATCCAGGGGGCTGAAGGTCCAAACCAGGGCGGCAATGGTCAGCACGAGCAGCAGGGCGAATCTCTTTTTCATGGGCATACCTCCCGAACCAGGCGTTTCAGGAGGATGTGTATGCGCCTTTTGCCTCGCGTTGCCCTCGGAGCGGAAAAACCCGCCCGATATTCCCCGGCGCGCAGATTATCAGCGGCCGACTTCGATGATGGCGCCCTTGGCCGCGTAGCTGCTGTAGCAGAGGAACTCCTTTTCGATGGGATTCCCGGCGGCGTCGTAGAAGATCTTGTAGGTGTTGACCTTGTAGCCTTTGCGTGCCTTGTCCTTGACGCGGGTCTCGCCGGTGGGCAGATCGTCCACGTAGCGGTAGGTATCGCTGCCGGGGTTGGAGATCTCGGTGATCTGCGGCACGACTTCGATCTTCACGCCGTCGGTGCGCAATTTCCCGAAGATGTGCACCTTGACGCGCTTATCGCTGTTGACATAGGCGACGATGTAGATCGGCTCGTCCTGGGAGTTGACGAATTTGAGATCCTGCAGGCCCCAGCTGACAGTGGCGTCCTTGCCCTTGTCGACGTACGTCACAGGGCGGGAATGCTGGTGCCGCTCGGTGATCTCGAGATCCGCCTTGACGGCGGCGTTGAACAGCGTCGTCGCCACCTGGCAGATGCCGCCGCCGATCTCCTCGCCCAGCTCGCCGCTGACATAGACGCCGGCCTTTTTGTAGCCTGCCGCCGCGGTGCGCTTGCCAACGACCGCGTTAAAGGAGAACTCCTCCCCGGGCTGCAGGCATGTGCCGCTGATGGTCGAGCAGGCGAGCTTGATGTTGCTCAGGCGGTTCGCCGGCGAGGACGAGGCGTTCGTCACCGCGACGGAGCGCTCGCCATAGCTTTCCTGGAGATCGGCCGCCGTGAGTGTCGGCGCGAGCACCGTGCGCTGCACCTCGACGGTTCCCCCCTCGCCCACCACGGCGAGAGCCTGCTGGTAGAGCTGGTCCGCGTCGACGATCTTGCCGGTCTGCTCCTCGGAAAAGGTGAACTGGCCGCGGTTGGGGATGAACCCGGTGACCTCGGAATTGAGCGCGGGCGTGGTGAGCTGCGCGGCGAGGGCGTCCGTCACGGAGCGGAGCGTCGCGGCGTCGTATCCGCGGGAAACGGTATAGCTGCAGCCGTTCAGGGCGGCGGCGTAGCGTTCCTCGAGCGTGCCGTGGCGGCCGATCTCCCAGGCTCCGTGGAGCACGGCGGCGTAGTTGCTGCCGTAACCGGCCTGACCGGGCGTGATCGTATATGTCTCGCCGTCCAGGGTGAAGGTGACTCCGCCCGAGGAGGAAAGCGAGAGCTCTTTCTCTCGGAAGATCTCCGTCGCCTGGGAAAGGCGCATGCCGCCCAGATCCATGCCGTCGACGCACATGCCGGGATAAAAGGCGTCCGTATCGAGCATGGCGCGCATTTCCAGAAAATGGAAATAATCCGAGGTGCGCACGGCGCAGAACGCGCAGATGCCCGCCGCTATGGCGAAAAAGAGCGCGGAAAGCAGGCCGTACAGGGTCTTCCTGGCGCGGGCGCGGCGCTTGGCGACGGCTCGGCGCTTCTTCTGCGCCGGGCTCCTGCGGGGCTTCTTGGGAGAGGCCGCGCTTTGCGTCTTCTTCCGGGCCGTGTCTGTCTTCTTCTTGCGGGAAGAACTCCCGCTCTTTTTGGGCGCGTCGAACGCGGCGTCCAGCTCGTCGGGCGCGCCCGCGGTTGTCTTCTTCTTAGGTTGCGATTTGGTGGTCATAGTTGCTCCTGGTCGTGTTTGTTCATTCAGCCGTCCAGCCCGCGGGACTGGCGGTCCATATCCTCGACGATGATATCGTAGATCTCGCCCTGTGTGGCGCAGAAGCGCAGGGTATTCCAAGGCTCGTTGGTGTGATAATGCACCTTGATGAGCTCGTCGTCTCCGGCGACGAGGAGGCTGTCTCCCTCGCTGGCGGCAAGGATGCCCTCGCGGATGGCGTCTTCGTCCAGGCCCTTGCCCTCGATGAGCAGCTGCGTATCGTAGCGGAATTCCAACATGACCGGTTACTTCCTTTCTTCTTCTGAAGTGTTGGGGAGGCCGCGCTCCTCTCGGATGCGGCGGATCTCTTTCTCAAAGCCGAGTTCTCCCGGCAGATAGTACGGCATGCCCTGCGCCTCGAGGGGAGCGTACTGCTGCCGGACATAGTGGCCCGGGAAATCGTGCGCGTACTTGTAGCCCACGCCCGATCCGAGCCGATCCGCGCCGGAGTAGCTGGTATCGCGCAGATGCACTGGCACGGGCTGATAGCCTCCCCGGGCGGCGTCCGCCATGGCCTTGTCGATGGCCACGACGACGCTGTTGGATTTCGGGCTCTCGCACACGGTGATGATCGCCTGGGTGATGGGCAGCTTGGCCTCGGGCATGCCGATGGCTTCCAGCGCCTGCCAGGCGGCGGCCGCGGTGAGCATGGCGTTGGGGTTGGCCATACCGACGTCCTCGCTGGCGTGAGCGATCACCCTGCGAACGATGATGCGCGGGTCCACACCGGCGCGCTCCATGCGTGCGAACCACGCTAGGGCGGCGTCGCTGTCGGAGCCGCGCAGGCTCTTGCAGAAGGCGCTGAGCATGTCGTAATACATGCTCTCGTCCATCTGCAGGACCGGCTTTTGGATGGATTCCTCCGCCACGGCGAGGTCGACCCGTATGGCGCCCGCCTTGTCCGGCGGCGTGGTCAGCACAGCCAGTTCCAGGGCGTTGAGCGCCGCGCGCACGTCTCCGTTGGCGACGCGGGCGATGTGCTCCAGCGCCTCGTCCGTCATTTCGACCGCGAGGCGGCCGTAGCCGCGGTCCGGGTCCGAAAGCGCGGCTTTGAGCGCATGCTTCACATCCTCCACGCCCAGCTTCTCAAACCGGAACAGGCGGCACCGGCTGACGATGGCGGGCGTCATGGCCACCATGGGGTTCTCCGTGGTGGAGCCGATAAAGCGGATGGTGCCCTGCTCGATGGCGGGCAGGATCGAATCCGACTGGGCCTTGGACCAGCGATGGCACTCGTCCAGAAGGAGGTAGGTCGGGCGGCCGTAGAGGCGCAGACGTTCTTCGGCGGCCTTGATGACCTCGCGCACGTCCGAAACGCCGCTGGTGACGGCGTTGAGCTTGACGAATTCCGCCTGTGTGCCCTGCGCCGCGATGGACGCGAGAGTCGTCTTGCCGCAGCCGGGCGGGCCCCAGAAGATGGAGCTTGTGAGGCGGTCCGCCTCGATGGCGCGGCGCAACAGACGCCCTGGCCCGACGATATGCTCCTGGCCAATGAACTCATCCAGAGTGCGGGGGCGCATGCGGTCCGCCAGCGGCGCGAGCTTCTTGCGGCCATCGTCGTAGCCGCCGCTCTTGTGCCCGGCGGAACCGGACGGGCTGGAAAACAGGCTTTGCTGCATACGGTTCTCCTTTCCCGCTCAGACGCGCTCTCCCCGCAGTGTGTTCCGCCCCGCGCCGGTGATGCGCACATCCACAAAAGAACCGACCAGATCCGCTTTTCCTGGGAAATTCACCGCAAGGAAGCGGCTGGTCTTGCCCATGACGGTCTCGCTGCTGCGCTCCGAAACGCCCTCGACGAGGACCCTTTCCACCCTGCCGACCTGCGAGGCCAGGGCCGAGGCGGTGTGCTCGTGCTGCAGGGCGATGAGCTCCTCGATGCGGCGCGTCTTTTCGGCGGCGGGCGTATCGTCCGGCATGGAGGCCGCGCGCGTGCCCTGACGCGGCGAGTAGATGAAGGTGAACGCGGCGTCGTAGCGCACCTCGCGGCAGAGGGAGAGCGTCTCCCGGAATTCCTCCTCCGTTTCGCCCGGGAAGCCGACGATGATGTCCGTCGTCAGGCCGATGTCCGGACGCACGGCGCGCAGGCGCTCGACGAGGGAGAGATATTTTTCGCGCGTGTAGTGGCGGTTCATCTCCCGCAGGATCCGGTCCGAACCAGATTGCACCGGCAGATGCAGGTGCCCGCACAGGTGCTTGAGCGAACCGAACGCGGCGATGAGCTCGTCGGAAAGATCCTTGGGATGCGAAGTCATGAAGCGGATGCGCGGGATCCCCATCTCGTCGAGCCTGCGCAGAAGCTCGGCGAAGGCCGCGCCGCCACCCTGGTAGGAATTGACGTTTTGGCCAAGCAGAGTGATCTCCTGCACGCCGCTGTCGCGCAACCGGCGCGCTTCCTCAAGGATGTCCTCCTGCGCCCGGGAACGTTCGCGACCGCGCACGTAGGGCACGATGCAATACGAACAGAAGTTGTTGCAGCCGTACATGATATTCACGAACGCGGAAAAACTGCTCTGCCGCACGGCGGGAAGCCCCTCCTGGAGGCCGCCTTCGCCGAGGATCTCAATGCCCCGCCGACCTTCCACGGCCTCGCGAACGAGGTGCCTGAGGCGGTAGAGGTTGTGCGTCCCGAAGACGATGTCCACAAACGGATACATCTTGCGGATGCGCTCGGCCATGCCGGGCTCCTGCATCATGCAGCCGCCCACGGCGATGAGGAGATCCGGCTTGTCACGCTTGAGCTCCTTGAGCCAGATCACGTTGCCAAGGGCGCGGTTTTCAGCGTTTTCGCGCACGCAGCAGGTCTCGAACAGGACGAGATCCGCATCCTCGCGGCTTTCCGCTCGTGAAAACCCCATCTCCTCGAGAAGGCCCGCGGCCGTTTCACCGTCGCGCACGTTCATCTGGCAGCCGTAGACGACGATATGATACTTCTTCCCTTCGCCGATGGCGTCGCGCACAGCGCGGGCATCCATTTCCCGGGAAAAGCGATCGTACTCCTGTTCCATGGTACAGTCCTCATTTCAGACCGAATTCTGTTTATATGCCCCTGCCCAGCTTTTGCGCGGCTTTGGGCAGCTCGCCTGAAGAAGCAGGCGAGATATCGTATGAATTACCGACTTTGGTCTTATCCGTATAAACCCAGGCGTTCACAGGAAGATCCCGTCCCAATGCGAGCATTCTTGCAGCCACTTCCACAGCCGCGCAAACCAAAAACAGACCGGATTCTTTATTCAGTGTCCTGGCGTACAGCTTGCGCAGGCCTTCCCGGGCGGCACTCTCGGCGCTTAGCACCCATCCACCGCCTTCGCAGGCGTCGCAGGGTTCGTTCAGCAGGCGGTAGATCGGCTGTTGGAACTTGCGCCGCGTCAGCTCGACCAGCCCAAGGCCAGTAAAACCGACCAGGTTCGTTCTTGCGCGGTCCGCGTCCAGCGCCTCGGTGAAGGCCTCCAGAACGCCCTTTTCGTGGGCGGGGTCTTCCATGTCGATGAAATCCACCACCACGATGCCGCCGATATCCCGTAGCCGCAGCTGGCGGGCGATCTCCTCCGCCGCCTCGCGGTTGGCTGCGTAGACGGTATCCTCAAGATCGTTTGTATTGCCCACAAAGGAGCCTGTGTTCACGTCGATCGCGGTAAGGGCCTCCGTATGGTCGATGACGATATGCACACCGCTGGGCAGGACGACGCGTCGCTCCAGGGCTTTCTTCGCCTTGGCGTCCAGCCGCTCCGTCTCGAACATGGGCTTGTCCTGCGGATAGAGTGCCAGTTTGGAGACCCCTTCCGGTGCGATGCGCTGTGCGAAGGAGCGCGCGCTTTCGAGCGTCGCGGGGTCGTCAAACCAAACTCGGTCGGTTTCCGTTGTAAGCAAATCCCGCACCACGCGGAATTCGGTCAGCGCGTCGCTGTAGAGCAGCGTCGGCGCCTTGGAGTATTCAGCCCGGCGTCGAATGCTCTCCCAAAGCGCGGCCAGCGCCTCTGCCTCGCGGGCGAAAACCTCCTCGGAGGCTCCCTGTGCCGCCGTCCGAACGATCATCCCACCTCCGCTTTTCGCTCTGGCGCGATCGGCGATGGCGGCCAACCGCACGCGCTCGGCGGGGTCGGTGATTTTACGGGAGACGCCGGTGTATTCCAGCGTCGGCAGGAAGACGAGCAGCGCTCCGGGCAGGGTGACGTTCCCGCTGATGCGAGGCCCTTTGCCGCCGGAGGTCTCCTTCGTCACCTGGACGATGATCTCCTGCCCGCGGCGCAAGGTAGAGCCTCGGCGACGCATCTGTTCGCGCAGGACAGGCGTCACGTCTCCGCGGCCCGCGGCAATGTCCTCGAGGAAGAGATAGCCGTTCTTTTCCAGGCCGATATCGACGAACGCCGCCTGCATGCCGGGCAGGATATCGCGCACGGAGCCCTTGTAGATGTTCCCGGCGAGCTTTTCCTGGCCGGGACGCTCGATGGTGTATTCAGCGAGGAGGCCGTCTTCGAGCACGGCCATGCGCTTTTGGCCGAGGAAGGTCTCCACAAAGATCTCTCTACGCATGGGCGAACTCCATCAGCGGCGCAAACTGGCCGGAGGCGTCCGTCGCGAGCAGGCACACGCGGTGCACACGCAGATCTTCCGGTTCGGAGGCTCCGGCGCGCTGGGCGAGCGTGCGTACGAGCAGGTCCGGCTTAAGCGTGGCTCGCTCAGTGAGGGCCAGACGCGCTGTGAAACGCCCCGGTTCTGTGGGATCAGCGGCCAGGCCGTAGGTCATGGCGCGGATATCGGCTTCCTTCTCGCCGGTCTTCGTCTTGCGCATGGCGATGACATGCTCTTCGGCGAGGTACGGCCCGATCGCCCCAGCGATGGCGGGCGCGCTCTCCCCTTCCAGGCGAAGGATGTAATCCGCGGCCTGCAAAAGCGCCATGGGAGCCGGGCTCTTATCGTTGGTGACGCGCGCCTCGAGAACGGGCAGGTCCGGCGGCAGCGCGGAGGCCATGGCCTGAATAGCCTCGTCCACGGAGACATCCTGCGCCATCTTCACCTCGAGGATCTCGTAATCGCTGGTCCAGCCCATGGCCAGCGCGGACGCGAAGGACATGACCGGGTGCGGGTTGAACCCCTGCGACCAAGCGATGGGCAACTCCGTGCGATTGAGGGCGCGCTGCATGAAGCGCTGCAGGTCCAGATGCGAAACATACCGAAGTCTGTTTTTCTTTCCGAAGCGGAACCAGATCTTCAAAACACGCACGCCCCCTCGTAGCGCTGCATGCCGCAGCCGTTGCAGCCCTTGCGGCAATCTCGCGTGGTCTCGGCGCGCAGGGCCTTGCGCCATTCGCGCAGGAAAAAGGCCTTGTCCGGGCCGCAATCGAGCACGTCCCAGGGGAAAACCTCCTCCTCGGAACGCGGGCGGGTGGCGTAGAAATCCGGATCCAGGCCGACGTTTCGGAAGGCTTCGAGCCACTTGTCCATGTGGAAATACTCCGACCAGCTGTCGAAGCGGCAGCCGAGGCGGAAGGCCTCTTCCAGGGCGTCGGCGCAGCGGCGGTCTCCGCGGGCGAGCACGGCCTCGATATAGCTCACGTCCGGCGCGTGGTACTTGAAATCCACACCCTTGATGGCGGAGAGCTTCTCCTTGAGGCGCTTCTGGCGGGCGATGACGGTCTGGGCGTCCAGCTGCGGCGCCCACTGGAAGGGCGTGAAGGGCTTGGGCACGAAGACGGACGCGCTCACGGTGATGCGCAGGCCGGGCGCCCGCTTCTCCTTGGGCACCTGGAAATACCGGGCGCGCACCTTGGCGGCGAGATCGGCGATGCCGTCCACGTCCTCGTCGGTCTCGGTGGGCAGGCCGAGCATGAAGTAGAGCTTGACGGCGTTCCAGCCGTTATCGAACGCGTCGCCGACGGTGCGCATGAGGTCTTCCTCGTTGACGCCCTTGTTGATCACGTCGCGCAGGCGCTGGGTGCCGGCCTCCGGAGCCAGAGTGAGCGCCGTCTTGCGC
>CACZOT010000031.1 GCA_902782795.1 uncultured Eubacteriales bacterium
CCCTCTGCCGAAGGTCCGGGAGGCGGAGCCTCCTTGTGTCGCCCCCTCGCCGAAAAGCACGCATCTTCTTGCGTATCCGGAAGATCTTTGCTATAATAGAGCGAAAGAACCCGAGCGGGGCGGAGGCATGGGCATGAACATCAGGCAATACGTGGATCACTTAAAGCAGGACGGCGCGTTCACCGAGAACGTCGCCTGCTGGCGCACGCTGCCGGCGCGCGCGGCGCAGTATGCGGATTTTCCGGAGTGGCTGCGGCCGGAGCTGCGGGAGGCCCTGGAAAAGCGGGGCATCCGCCGCCTGTACACGCACCAGCGGCGCGCCCTGGACGCGGCGCACGAGGGGCGGGATTTCGTCGTGGTGACGCCCACGGCCTCGGGCAAGACGCTCTGCTACAACCTGCCGGTGCTCAGCGCCATCCTGGACGACCCGGACGCGCGGGCGCTGTACCTCTTCCCCACCAAGGCGCTGGGCAACGACCAGAGCGTGGGCCTGTACGGCCTCATCGAGGCCATGGGCGCCGAGATCAAGGCCTACACCTACGACGGCGATACCCCCGCCACGGCCCGCCGCGCCATCCGCAGCGCCGGGCACATCGTGGTCACCAACCCGGACATGCTCCATTCCGGCATCCTGCCGCACCACACCAAGTGGGTCAAGCTCTTCGAGAACCTGCGGTATGTGGTCATCGACGAGATCCACTCCTATCGCGGCGTGTTCGGCGCGAACCTAGCCAACGTCATCCGCCGCCTGCGCCGCATCTGCCAGTTCTACGGCTCGGACCCGGTGTTCCTGTGCTGCTCGGCCACCATCGCCAACCCGGCGGAGCTGGCGGGGCTGCTCACCGGGCGGGAGCGCATGCTCTGCATCGACGAGAACGGCGCGCCCCAGGGCGAGCGGCACGTCATCTTTTACAACCCGCCCGTGGTCAACCGCCAGCTAGGCATCCGCGAGAACATGCTTTCCTGCGCGCAGGACATCGTCGCGGGGCTGGTGCGAAACGACATCCCCACCATCGTCTTCGCCAAGGCCCGCCTCCAGGTGGAGGTGATGACGCGCCGCCTCAAGGAGCTCGTGCGCGATCCCCTGGGCGAGGACGGCCGCGTGCGCGGCTACCGCAGCGGCTACCTCCCCTCCCAGCGCCACGAGATCGAGCGCAAGCTGCGCGAAGGCGAGATCCGCTGCGTGGTCTCCACCAACGCGCTGGAGCTGGGCGTGGATATCGGCCAGCTGGACGCCTGCGTGCTCTGCGGCTACCCGGGCACCATCGCCAGCACCTGGCAGCAGGCCGGGCGCGCCGGGCGGCGGAGCGACACCTCGCTCCTCATCGTCGTGGCGACCTCCAGCCCGCTGGATCAATACATCATGCGCCACCCGGAGTATTTCTTCGGCCGCTCGCCCGAGGAGGCGCGCGTCAACCCGGACAATCTCTACATCCTCCTCAACCACCTGAAGTGCGCAGCCTACGAGCTCCCCTTCTCCGATGGCGAGCTCTTCGCCGGGCTGCCTTCCACGGGCGAGATGCTCAACTACCTCGCCGAGGAGCACATCCTTCAGCTGGTCGGCGGCCGCTACCACTGGTCCGCCGAGGAGTTCCCCCAGATCGGCGTGAACCTCCGCTCCGCCGACGACCAGAACTTCCTCATCATCGATATTTCCGATCCGAAAAAGCGCCACGTCCTCGGCGAAATGGACCGCTTCACCGTGCCCATGCTCCTGCACCAGTACGCCATCTACATGCACGAGGGCCGGCAGTATCAGGTCGAGGAGCTGGATTTCGACGACAAGAAGGCCTACGTGCGCCAGGTGGACGTGGATTATTACACCGACGCCGACCTCAACACCTCCCTCAAGGTCCTTTACGATTTCGACACCCGCCAATCCGGCCAGATGACCCGCACCCGCGGCGAGGTGCAGGTCACGAGCATCGTGCACATCTTCAAAAAGATGAAGCTCGATACCCAGGAAAACCTCGGCTGGGGCGAGGTGCAGCTCCCCGAGCTGGAAATGCACACCACCGCCTGCTGGTGGACCCTGCCGGAAGATCTCGAGCCACTCTTCGGGAAAGACGCCCTGCAGACCGCCCTCGTGGGCCTGGCGCACCTGATCCGCTCCATCGCGCCGGTGTACCTCATGTGCGCCCCGCAGGATCTCTCCGTGGTCTACCACGTGCGCGATCCCTTCACCCACCGGCCCACCATTTATCTCTACGACAACTGCCCCGGCGGCATCGGCCTGAGCGACCGCGTCTACGAGATGGACGACCTGCTCTTCCGCGAGGCCCGCGCCCAGCTCGAGGCCTGCCCCTGCCGCGACGGCTGTCCCAGCTGCCTCGGCGCCAGCGCCCAGGGCGCGAAGGCGACCCTTCGCGCCATCCTCGACCGGCTGCTGGGGTGAGCAGCTGCATCCAGGCTCCGCCCTCCGCGCTCCCGCCAGGGGGAATGATTCCCCCTGGACCCCTCCATTGGGGGATAACAGAAAAACGGGCTCCGGTATCCTTTCGCAAGGGTACCGGAGCCCGTTCCTTTTCGAAGAAGCCCCTATGTTTCAGCCAGATAAACCCCCAAATATGGGATTCTTACGGGCCCAGGGGACAGCGTCCCCCGGTTCTCCCCCGCAAACTCTCCGCGCTTAGACGGCGAGCTCGATGCTCACGGGGCAGTGGTCGGAGCCGAAGATCTCATTGTGGATCCCGGTCTGGGCGACGCGGGGCATGAGGCGTTCGGAGACGACGAAATAATCGATGCGCCACCCGGCGTTCGTAGCGCGGGCATTGCGGATATAGCTCCACCAGCTGTACACACCGGTGACGTCCGGGTGCTGGCGGCGCCAGCTGTCGGCGAAACCGCAGGCGAGCAGGTCCGTGAACTTCTGGCGTTCCTGGTCGGTGAAGCCGGCGTTCATATGGTTGGTCTTGGGGTTTTTGAGGTCGATCTCGGTATGGGCGACGTTGAGATCCCCGCAGAGGACCACGGGCTTGACGGCGTCCTGCGCGACGAGCCAGGCGCGGAAATCGTCCTCCCAGCGCATGCGGTAATCGAGCCGGGCGAGCTCCCGCTGGGAATTGGGCGTGTAGCAGCAGACGAGCTGAAAATCCCTGAATTCGGCGAGGATGACGCGGCCCTCGTGGTCGTGTTCCTCCACGCCGATGCCGCAGCGCACGGAGAGGGGCTCCTCGCGCGTGAGGATGGCTGTGCCGCTGTAGCCCTTTTTCTCGGCGCAGTTCAGGTACGCGTGGTAGCCCTCCGGCGCGCCGGGAAACTGGTCCGCCTGGAGCTTGGTCTCCTGCAGGCAGAGGATATCCGGCGCAAGCGCGCTCACGCTCTCCTCGAAGCCTTTGCCCACGCACGCGCGCAGGCCGTTCACGTTCCAGCTGACGATCTTCATGTTGATTGGCGGCCTCCCGTCTGGTACAATATCCGATGCGGGTATTATAACACGTTTCGCCGAATCCACAAAGGGGAGAGATGGACAATGACGAATATCCTCATCCTCATGGGCCTTCTGGCCGCACTGGCCGTCGTCGCCGTCGTATACGGGGCCGCGCGAAGGGCCCGGGGCGTGCTCTGGATCGGCGTCGTGCTCCTGGTGGTGCTCGCTCTGCTCGCCTGGGCCGTCTGGTCCAGCCGGGGCATGGTCCTCATCGGCGTCGACGGCCCGAGGCTGGAACTGTAACGGAGCCGGGGTGGCTTCGTCCCTCAAGAATCCCGTATTGGGCTATTTCATTCTGAAGCATGGTTTTCTCTTAACCAGAAACGGGCTCCGGTACCCTTGCGAAAGGATACCGGAGCCCTTGTTGATCATATCCCCCAATGGAGGGGTCCAGGGGGGACCATTCCCCTGCCAGAGGTCCGGGAGGCGAAGCCTCAGTACGTCACCGTGTCGTCGGCGCCGAAGTACTCGCCCTTGCGGTAGAGCTCGGCGGTATCGACCATCTCCTGCACCTTCTCCTTGCGGATGAGGAACAGGGTGGTGCCGTCGCGGCGGATGGCGTAGTAATCGCGGTCGTAGTCCACGTATTCGACGACGAACGGCTCGTCTGTGTAGGTCATGTGGTACGTGACCGTGACCACGGCGTCGCCCTCGAGGTGGTACTCGGCGGGATCCTCGATGCGCTTGTCAAAGAGGGTGCCGATGACGACCTGGTAGAAATCGCGGAAGATATCCTCGTTGGCGAGCTGGCCCTCGTAGTAGTAGGTCTGCTTGTCGCGCTCGACGCCCTGCTCGGTGACCTCGGGCTCATGCTCGATGGTGGCGGAGTAGGTGGTATCGGCGGTGGTGATCTCAAAGGCGTTGACGCGCTTGATGTACACCAGGTTGGCGAACTGATCCACGAGGTAGGAGACGTTGGTGTTGTTCAGGAAGGCGAGCAGGGTGGCGTCCACGGTGTAGACGTCGCCGGAATCGTCCACGGTGATGTAGCGGAAGCCCTCGTTGCCGGGGACGGGATCGCCGATCACATAGTGCGCGCTGACGTCGTTGCCGTCGAGCATGGAGATCTCGGCGAAGGGCTCGGCCAGGCCGAATTCCGCCTTGCCGGCCTCGTCCTCGAAGTGGCCCGCGTATTCCGTGATGGCGATGGAGGCCGCGCCGGTGAAGATCTCGGCGCTGCGCTCGGAGTGCACGTCATACTCGATGGGCTGCACCAGGCGCATCACGGAGATGGAGATGCGGTCCTCGCTGCTCTCCAGGTACTGCATCTGCACGGTCTCGCGGCCGCGCTGCTCGACGGTGATATCGCGCATGTTCTCGCTGTCGATGGTCGCGAGGGTGGGCAGGACGTGGAGCGAGGAGAGCGGGGCGACGCAGGAATCGTGCACGGTGCGGTAAACCATGTACACGTCGTGGGAATCGTCCACGGAGGCGTAGTAGTAATTGCCCGCTGCGACCTTGCCGCCGATGTTGACGGTCATCTCGCTGCCGTCATGGTAGACGCTGCGCAGGCGCACCTCCGGCTCGGTAAGGCCGTAGGGCTCGAGGTCCGCGGCGTTCTCCTCGATGAGCTTGGAGGCCGTCAGCGAGTAGGAATACACGGCCACCTGGCCCGCGGCGGAGCTGTTGACGGTGAAATAGGGCATGCCGTCGACGAAGTAATCGGCCAGGGCCTTGGCCGCGTCGTCGTCCGCGGTGTCGTCGGTCTTGGCGGCGGCCTCCTGGGCGGCGGTCTTGGCGGCGATGTTGCTCAGGAGCGTATAGCGCTCTTCGCCGTCCACGATCACGGTCATGCGGTCCATATCGGCGCGCTGCTTCTCAACGATGCGCACGGTCTCGTCGGTGTAGGTGCTCTGGGGCTCCTCCTCCGGCTCCGGCGCGAGGCTCTTGGTCACGAAGTAACCGCCGATCACCGCGCCGAGGACGATCGCCAGGCAGACGATGGTGGCGATCCACTTTTTGCGCAGGCTCCTGGGGCCCTTGTCCCGGGCCTTGCCGCCCTTGAGATCGGCGGCGCTGGCCAGCTTGGGGCGGACGCGTTCGTTCTGATCGTTATTCTGCATTACAGACGCCTCCTGCGCACCCACACCACGATGCCGACCGCGGCCACGACCAGCGGGATGACGCCGATGGACACGATGCCGATGGTGGCGACGGTAGCGGCGTCCGGCACCTCGAGGGTGGTGGTGATGATCTCCGATGCGCGCACGTACACGCTCACATCACGGTTGACCAGCCACTCAACGCAGGACAGGCTGAAGTCCAGATCGTAGCTGGAGGTGAGGATGCTCGTGTCCGCGTAGAGGAAGGGCGTGGAGAGCAGCACGATGCGGGTATCCTGGGTGGGATCCTGGTAATCGGGCTGACGGATGGCCGTGTAGGCGAGGATCTGGCTGCCCACGGCGGTGGCGTCGGAGGTGTCGTTCAGCTCCGTGGAGGAGGTGGACGGCTTCACGTAGGACTTCTCCGAAGAGGAGAGGAGCGTGTCATACAGGACGCCGGAGAGGGGCATGCCCGTCTCGTTGATGGGGCGGCCGCCGTAGACCACCAGGCGCAGGTTGTTGCTGGCCAGGTTGGAGGTAATCTCGTTTTCGGCGTTCACGGTGGGGATGACCATCACCTGCTGGCTGATCCAGCGGTCGGCCATGGAGGCGTCCTCGACGACGTAACCGTCGCCGAAGGAGAGCTGGTAGATCTCGAGCAGCGCCTTGAAGTTGGGCAGGTCGTCCATGTTGGTCTGGTTGTCCATGCTCATCAGGAGGCGGCCGCCGTTCTGCAGCCACTGGGACATGACGGCGTACTCGTCGTCGGTCATATCCACCTGCGGGCAGGTGACGACGATCACGTCGTTGGCCTGGGGCACGGTCTCGCCGCCGAGCACGAGCTGCTCGACGTTGTAGTTCTCGCGCTTCAGGTAATTGGTGAAGGTGGAGAGGTTGCCCGCGCCCAGCTCGTTGTGGCCGTCGAGCAGGTACACGTTCGGGGTGTTGTCCGAATTGACGTACTTGATGGCGGAGGTGATCATCGCCTCGCCGTTGAAGGCCTGGCCGTAGCTGAAGCCGTACTGGGAGGAAGAATCCTCATAGTAGGTGGTGCGGTACAGGTCGCTGCGGGTGATGGAGCGGGACTTGGTGTCGTCCGCGCGGGCCACGATCAGGCTGCCCTCGGGGAGGTTGCCGCTGGTGGTGGTATCCACGTACTTGGCCAGCTTCGCCGGCTCCGTGTAGGGGTTGATGGTATCCACGCTGATGTGGCTGTTCAGGGCGTGGTACTTCTGGCCCATCTCCTCCAGCTGGACGCGCAGCTCCGTGTTGGTGGCGTCCTGATAGAGCAGATAGATGACGATATCCTTGTCGACTTCCTTGAGCGTCTCCTTGGTGGCGTCGTCGAAGTTGGTCACGCGCGTGGGAGAGAGGTCGATGGAGAGGGCCCAGTTGTCCTCCACCATGCCCAGCACCACGTTGAGCAGGATCGCCACGGCCAGGACGATGGCCGTCACCAGCAGCGCGAAGCCGCCAAAGCGGAAGCGGCGCTGCGTGGCAAGGTTCTGGAAAAAGCTCTTCTTGCCGGTATTAGCCGTATTCTTCACTTTGCTCATTTTACTCAACCCTCACTCCATCTTCTCTTGTCGATCACGCGCACCGCCAGGAACAGCATCACGGCGATGAACGTCAGGAAGTAGATGACGTTCGCGAGCGAAACGATGCCGGCGGTGAAGGTATAATACCTGCTGTACAGGGAGAACCAGGAGCCGATCTTGTTCAGCCAGCCGAGGTAGGAGGGCAGGTTGACGTACGGGGCGACGGATTCGATGATCTGCAATCCCAGGTTCACGCCGAAGGTGAGCACCGCGGCGGAGACCTGGTTCTCCGTCAGGCTGCTCATGAGAACGCCGATGGCGATGTAGACGCAGCCGATCAGGAAGTAGCCCAGGTAGTTCGAGAAGATCACGCCCCAGTAGGGCTTGGAGTAGGTGACGATGACGATCACGTTGAAGAAGGTGCCCACCAGGCTCAGCGCGAAGACCGTCACCGCGGCCAGGAACTTGCCGCAGACGATGGAGGTGATGGACACGGGCGAGGTGAGCAGGAGCTGGTCCGTGCGCGTGTGCTTTTCCTCGGAGAGGAGCTTCATCGTCAGAACGGGCATGACGAGCATGAACAGGTAATTCATGTTGCTGAACATGGTCGAGAGGCTCGAGGAGTTGCTCAGCACGTTATACAGCATGAAGAACACGCCGCTCGCCAGAAGGAGCACGGCCATGAACACATAGCCGATGGGCGTGAGGAAATAGTTTTGGAACTCCCGTTTCCAGATCGCGAGCATGTTACAGTACCTCCTCGTTGTCGCTGGTCAGCTGCAGGAAGATGTCCTCCAGCTCGAGATCCATCGGGCGCAGCATGAGGATCGGATAGCCCATCTTGCTCATGAGCGTGTTGAGCGGGCGGCGGATATCCACGTCGCGTTCGGATTCGATGAGGAAATCGCACGTGCCGGGCTCCTTGGCGCCCATGGAATCGATGGAGACCAGGCCGGGGATCTCGCGGATGGCCTTCTGGGCGTCGCGCTCGGGGCCGCCCACGCGCAGGCGGAAGCGGAAGGTATCGCTGATGCCGCGGGTGAGGTTCTCTAGGGTGTCCTGCGCGACGACCTGGCCCTTGTTGATGATGACCAGGCGCTCGCACACGTCCGCGACCTCGGTGAGGATGTGGCTGGAGAGGACGACGGTGTGGTCCTCGCCCAGCTCCTTGATGAGCTTGCGGATCTCGATGATCTGCTTGGGGTCCAGGCCCACGGTGGGCTCGTCCATGATGACGATCTCCGGGTTGCCGATGAGCGCCTGCGCCATGCCCACGCGCTGCTTGTAGCCCTTGGAGAGGTTCTTGATGAGCCGCTTGCGGTGGTCGGTGATGCGGATGAGCTCGCAGATATCGTTCACATGGTTGGTGACGTTTTTCGCGGAGACCTCTTTGATCGCGCAGACGAAGCGCAGGTATTCCTCCACGGTCATGTCGTTGTACAGCGGCGGGATCTCCGGGAGATAGCCGATGTGCCGCTTGACTTCGCGCGGCTCCTCGAGGATATCGTGCCCGTCCAGAAGGACGCGGCCGCTCGTGGCGGAGATATACCCCGTGACGATGTTCATCGTGGTGGATTTGCCCGCGCCGTTGCGGCCCAGGAAGCCGAGGATCTCGCCCTTGTTGATGGTGAAGGAGACATCCTTGACGGCCCATTTGTCGCCGTAGCGTTTGGACACGTTTTGTATCTCGATCATACGCCTGTTTCCAGCTCCTTTCCTATACCCACGCGCGGCGCCGGCGGGGCCGTCCGCCGCGCAGAATGGCTCGGTCCCTATTATAGCAAAGGGCCCATGGGCAGGAATCAGATAACTTGTGAACAAACTGTGAACGTTAAGATTTTGCAACTTTTCCCCTCGGCTTGCGCTTCTTTTTCCCAAGGGTGCAAAAATGCGGAATATCTGCTATAATGAATTTGTATGCCCTTCCGGGCCAATCTCTGAGAGCGGATGTGAACAAAGCGCCATGATCCTCCTGACATGCAGCGGCGTGGGAAAATCCTTCGTGATGCATCGCGTGCTCGACAACGTGAACCTGACGCTCCAGCAGGGCGGCCGCATGGGCCTGGTGGGCACCAACGGCAGCGGCAAATCGACCCTGTTCCAGATCATCGCCGGGAACATGCAGCCGGACGAGGGGCACGTCGCCATCGCCAAAGGCACGCGCGTGGGCCTGCTCACCCAGCAGGCGGACATCGAGAGCGATCTGACGGTCGTCGAGGAGCTCTCCCGCGTGTTCGATCCCCTCAAAGAGCTGGAAAAGCGCCTGCGCCGCCTGGAGGAGGAGATCGCCTCCTCCCACGAGGACGCGGACGCCTTCGCGCGCCTCTCCGCCGATTACGACCGCCTGCTCAACCGCTTCGAGCGCGAGGGCGGCTACGAATGGCCCAGCCGCATCCAGGGCGTGCTGGCCGGCCTGGGCTTCTCCAAGGAGCGGCAGAACCAGCCCGCCGCCTCCCTCTCCGGCGGTGAAAAGACGAGGTTGTGCCTGGCGCGCATCCTGCTCATGCAGCCGGAGCTCCTCCTTCTGGACGAGCCCACCAACCACCTCGATCTCGCCTCCACCCAATGGCTGGAGGACACGCTGAAAAAATACCGCGGCACCGTGCTGGTCATCTCGCACGACCGCTATTTCCTCAACGCCGTGTGCGACTGCATGGCCGAGCTCTCCATGACCCACCTGAGCCAGTACGAGGGCAATTACGACACCTTCGCCGCCCAGCGCGAGGCCAACCTCGAGCGCCAGATGAAGGAATACACCATGCAGCAGGCGGAGATCGCCCGGCAGGAGGCCATCATCGCCCGGTACCGCCTCATCAACACGGAGAAGGCCCACAAGCTCGCCCACAGCCGCGAGATGCGCCTGAGCCACATCGAGCGCGTGGAAAAGCCCATCAGCGAGGACAAGGTCAATTTCTCCTTCCAGGCCCGCCGCCGCACGGGCGAGGACGTGCTCATCGTGCGCGGCTTGTCCAAGGGCTTCGAGGGCCGCACCCTCTTCGCCAATTTCGACCTGCACATCCGCGCCGGCGAGCGCGTGGGCGTGATCGGCCCCAACGGCATCGGCAAGACCACGCTCATCTCCATCCTCGCCAAGAAGCTCCAGCAGGACGCGGGCACGGTCGTCTACGGCTCCAACGTGGATATCGGCTATTACGACCAGCAGCAGGCCTATCTCACCGGCGAGAAGGACGTCATGCACGAGCTCTGGGACGATTTCCCCCGCATGGAGCCCTGGGAGGTGCGCAACCTCCTGGCCCTCTTCCTCTTCACCGGCGACGAGGTCTTCAAGTCCGTCTCCGCCCTTTCCGGCGGCGAGCGCGGCCGCCTCGCCCTGGCCAAGCTCATGCTCAGGCGCGATAATTTCCTCATCCTGGACGAACCCACCAACCACCTCGATATGGACAGCCGCGAGGTCCTGGAAAACGCCCTGGACGATTTCAACGGCACCATCCTCACCGTCTCGCACGACCGCTATTTCCTCAACCGCATCGTGGACCGCATCGTCGAGATGCGGGAGGACGGCACCACCGAGTACCTCGGCAATTACGACGATTACCTCGAGAAAAAGCGCAAGATCGAGTTCGGCGAGGAGGAGGATCCCCTTGGCGGCCGGACCCGCACCCAGATCGACAAAGAAAAGCGCAAGGAGCGCCTCAAAAAGGAAGGCCGCAAGGCCCTCGAGCAGAAGAACAAGGCCCTCGAAAAGGCCATCGCCGACGCCGAGGCCCTCGCCGCCGAGCTCGAGGCCCGGATGGGCGACAGCGCCACCTGGCAGGACGCCGCCAAGGGCGCCGAAGTCGCCCGCCGCCATGAGGAGACCCTCGCGCAGATCGACCGCCTTTACGAGGAATGGCAGGAGACCGCCGAGGCCTTGGAGGAGTAGGCCTGCGCTGGCGGGGGGATGCGCCAGGGGTACAACCCGTTAGGGGAGACGCCAGTGGACGCTGTCCCCTGGCCCCCTGCTTAAGGGCCAAAGGCCCTTAAGCATCCCAAATTGGGGGATTCTTGTAAGACAGAAACAGAACAGTTCTGTCGAAAAGAAGCAGGCTCCGGTACCCTTTTGATAGGATACCGGAGCCCCTTTAATTATTCTCCCCAAGTGAGGGGTCCAGGGGGAATCATTCCACCTGGCAGGGGTGCAGAGGGCGGAGCCCTCTGCCGGAGGTCCAGGAGGCGGAGCCTCTTGGCAGGGTGCAGGGGCGGAGCCCCTGCCGGAGGAGTCTCCCGGCACGCCGGCGCGGCTTGTGCAAAACGCCCAAGTGGGGTATAATGGAAGGGAAGAGGCCGCGACAAGGCGGCGTTGAAAGGAGTCCCCAAACATGTCCAACCGCATCGTTCTGAACCCGGTATCCTATCATGGCAAGGGCGCCATCGAGAACATCGTCCCCGAAGCGACCGCGCGCGGCTGCAAGAAAGCGTTTGTCTGCTCCGACCCGGATCTGGTCAAATTCGGCGTCACGGCGAAGGTGACGAGCCTTCTGGAGAAGGCGAACCTCCCCTACACGCTCTATTCCGAGATCAAGCCGAACCCGACGATCGAGAACGTGCAGACGGGCGTCGCGGCCTACAAGGCGAGCGGCGCGGACTTCATCATCGCCATCGGCGGCGGCTCCTCCATGGACACGGCCAAGGCGGTCGGCATCATCATCACCAATCCGGAGTTCGCGGACGTGCGCTCCCTGGAGGGCGTGGCCCCGACGAAGAACAAGACGGTCTTCACCATCGCCGTGCCCACCACCGCCGGCACCGCGGCCG
>CACZOT010000032.1 GCA_902782795.1 uncultured Eubacteriales bacterium
GCGGTTCTGCAGGTTGTGGGCCACGATGTCATGCAGCGCGTTCTCCATGTTTACGAAGATGCCCGCGTTGTAGGTGGTGGAGGCGAACACGATGTGGCTGACCCTGAAGGCCTCGGACACGATCACCGAGGGATGGGTGACGGACACGTCGTACATCTTCACGTTGCGCACGCCGGCGTCGGCCAGCCTGGACGCGATGATGTTGGCCACGTTCTCCGTGTGCCCATACACCGACGCATAGGCGATCATCACGCCGTCGTCTTCGGGGGTGTAGGTGCTCCAGCGCTGATACTTTTCAATGAACCAGCTGATGTCCTTGCGCCACACGGGGCCGTGCAGCGGGCAGATCATCCTGATGTCCAGCGCCGCGGCCTTCTTGAGCAGCGCCTGCACCTGGGTGCCATACTTCCCCACGATGTTGGTGTAGTAGCGGCGCGCCTCGTCCATATCGAAGCGGGTCTCGTCCGCGAAGAGGGAGCCGTCCAGCGCCCCGAAGGTGCCGAAGGCGTCCGCGGAGAAGAGGGTGCCGGTGGCGGTGTCGAAGGTGACCATGACCTCCGGCCAGTGCACCATGGGCGCCATCACGAAGGCCAGCGTGTGGCTGCCGGTGGAGAGGGTGTCCATCTCCTTGACGATCTGCACGTGGCCGTCCAGCTCGAACTCGAAGAACTGGTCCAGCATCTTCACGGCCTTGGCGTTGGCGACGATGGTGAGCTCCGGATGGCGCAGCACCAGATCCTGGATCATGGCGGCGTGGTCCGGCTCCATGTGGGAGACGATGAAGTAATCCAGCTTGCGGCCCTCGAGCGCCGCCTCCAGGTTCTCGAAGAACTGCCCGGCGCAGGCCTTGTCCACCGTGTCGAACAGCACGGTCTTCTCGTCCAGGAGCACATACGAATTATAGGAAACGCCCCGCGGGATGGGGTATACGCTCTCAAAGAGCGCCAGACGCCGGTCGTTCGCGCCGACCCAGATCAGGTCCTGCGATACTTTGCGGATGTTTTGCATGGGGGATCCTCCTCGCTTCGCCCGGATGGGGCCCGGGCGCGCATTCTTCAACTCTACTATCATATACCCCGCTTCCCGTCCCGTCAAACGATTTTCTTGTTGCGGGAGGCTGGGGGAGCCGTTAAAGGGCCCCTGCCAGCAGGGGGAATGATTCCCCCTAGACCCCTCTATTGGGGGAATAAACATATACAGGGCTTCGGCACCCTTTCGGCAGGGATCCCCAAGCCCTGTAACCTTTGCTTTTGCATTTTCTGCGAATGAACCGCTCTGCCTGGTTCTATATTCTTTTCCGAATATGGGATTCTCAAGCGTCATTGGCCCTTGAGCAGGGGTCCAGGGGGGGCAGCGTCCCCCGGCGTATCCCCCTGGCACAGTCTCCGCTTCTGTGCTATACTATCTCCGCAACGAAAGGAGTGGGACGACCAATGGACAGGAACTTCTTTACCGGGAACCGCCGCGCGCTGTACGAGAGCCTGGGCGAGGGGGAGCTTCTGCTCCTGTTCGCGGGCCAGGCGCCGCGGCAGAGCTCCGATCAGTATTATTCCTACTACGCCAACCGCAACTTCGTCTACCTGACCGGCCTGGACAAGGCCTCGGCGGGCTTTGTGCTCATGGCCCGGCGCGCCGGCGGCGAAGTGCGCGAGAAGCTCTACATCCTTCCGCCGGACGCCCACGCGGAGCGCTGGAACGGCCGCCGCGTGAAGCCGGACGAGGCCACGGCGCGCAGCGGTATCGAGGGGATCGCCTTCCTGGCGGAGTATGAAGGCGACCTGCACCGCCTGCTCTCCTCCGGAGAAATCTCCAAAGTCTGGATGGATCTCTTCCGCCACACCGCTTCCGAGCCGGACGGCCCGGCGCACCGCGAGGAGAAGCGCATCCGCGCGGCGTATCCGGCCGTGGCCGTGGGGGACATCCACCGCGCGATCCGCGTGCTGCGCACCATCAAGCAGCCCTGCGAGATCGAGGCCATGCGCAAGGCGGCCACCATCACGCGCGAGGGCATCGTTGCCATGATGAAGGCCTCCCGACCGGGCATGTATGAATACGAATACAAGGCCGAGTTCGACCGCGCTCTGACGCGCAACGGCGTCCTGGAGCCGGGCTTCCCCTCCATCATCGCCGCGGGCGCGAACAATTTCTGCATCCACTATTACGATTACACCGGCCAGTCCCACGACGGGGACATGATCCTCAACGACGTGGGCGCCCAGTGGGAGGGCCTCACCAACGACGTCTCCCGCGGCTGGCCCTGTAACGGCAGGTTCACCGAAAAGCAGAAGCTCCTCTACAACTGCGCCTATGAGACGAGCGAGCACCTCTTCTCCATCATCCGGCCCGGCATGAAGATGGCCGACGTGGACCGGACCGTGCACGCCTTCTGCGGACAAAAGCTCGTGGAGATCGGCCTTCTGGACAAGGCGGAAAACGAGCGCCGCTACATGTGGCACAACGGCGCGCACCACGTGGGCTGGGACGTGCACGACGAAGTCGAGCCCGGCGAGATCATCCGCCCAGGCATGGTCTTCTGCGTGGACGTAGGCATCTACGTGGAGGAGTGGGGCATCGGCTTCCGCCTGGAGGACAACTGCCTCGTCACCGAGGACGGCTGCGAGAACCTCACCGCCGGCATCCCCCGCACCATCGCGGAGATCGAGGAGACCATGCGCCGCTGATAAACGCTCAGGCCGCTCCCCCTGGCCGGGGAAGCGGCCTTTTCACGCTCAACCGGCGGTTGTGCGGGCTTGAAAACGCCTCCATTGCGCGGTCGGGGCCGCTCGTGCTATCCTTTCAGCGTCGGCCGGACAACCCATGAAAGGAATGGAAACGAATGAATATCGGAAATCAGATCAAAGCCCTGCGCCTGGAAAAGCGCGCCACCCAGGAAGAGCTGGCGGCGCGTCTGGGCGTATCCGCCCAGGCGGTCTCCAAGTGGGAGACCGGCGCTTCCGCCCCGGATATCGCCTTGCTGCCCGGCCTGTCTGCCTTTTTCGGCGTGGCCATCGATGAGCTGTTCGCCCTGCCGGAGGAGATGCAGTTCGAGCGCATCGAAAACATGATCGAGCGCGAGGCGCGCGTCGCCCCGGAGACCTTCGCCTCCTCCGAGCGCTTCCTGCGCGGCCGCGTCGAGAAAGACGCCGCGGACGTGCGCGCCTGGCAAAACCTCGCGGATCTCTACAACCACCGCGCCACCTCCGACCACGCCGCCGCCTCCGAATGCGCCAAGCGGGTCATCGCCCTGGATCCGGACCGCAAGAACGGCTGGGTCGCCTACCAGGAGGCCAACGGGGCCCTCTGCGGCGACGAGTGGTACGACAACCACTTCACCGTCATCGAATTCTGCCGGGACGTGCTGCGCGAGCATCCGGACAACTTCCGCTGCCTCTACGTCATTATCGAGAACTTGCTCGGCGACCGGCGCTACGACGAGGCCGTTCCCTATATCCAAAGAATCGGCGAAGTCGCGCCCCATTCCGACCAGATGCTCATGTATTCCGGCGACGTGGCCCAGGGCAAGGGCGATCTCGCCGCCGCCCGCGCCTTCTGGGACCGCGCCGTGGCCGAGCACCCGGACCGCTGGCAGGCCTACTGCTCCCGCGCCGACCGCGTCAAGAAGCTCGGGCTGATCGCCGAGGCCGAGGCGGATTACGAGCGCAGCTACGCCATGCAGGAAAAGCCGCGCCTCTCCGACCCGCTCTACTCCCTGGCCCAGCTCCACGAGGGGCGCGGGGATTACGCCGCCGCCATCCGCGACCGGGAGCGCATCATTGAAAACCTGTTCGAGGAATGGCACGCCTCCGAGGAGGAATGGATCGTCGCCGAGAACCGCGGCGAGATCGAACGCCTGCGCAAAAAGATGGCCTGAAAGCCTTGAGCGCCTCCCCCCTTTGCCGGGGCGGAGGCGTTCTTTTTTTTCGCCCTGTGTATATCCCCCGCGGCGTTTGTGCATACTCTTAAAGCAGAAAGCAGCGCGCGCCGGGCCGGACGGCCCGGCGCCGAAAACGCCCGTAGGGAGGGGATCCAACCATGACAGAACTCGCTCATCGCCCCAAACGCAGCGGCTGGTCCGCCGAGGAGGACAAGATGCTCTGGGAGACCGCGGACGAGGCGCAGCAGCAGGGGCTGCCGCTCAAGGCCGTCTTCGAGCGCATCGCCCAGCGGACCGGCCGCCGCCCCAACAGCATCCGCAATTACTATTACGCCCAGTCCCGCGAACGGGAGGGCCAGGATCGCAAGGCGCGCTTCGTTCCCTTCCAGGACGGGGAGGTCGAGCGCCTGGTGGAGACCGTCCTGCGCGAAAAGGCGCGCGGCAGCTCCGTGCGCTCCTGCCTCAAGGCCATGGCCGGCGGCGACCACAGCCTCATGCTGCGCTATCAGAACAAGTATCGCGCCGTGCTCAAGACCCGGCCGGAGCTGGTGCGCTCCATCGTGGAAAAGCTCAACGGAGAGGGCGTCGCCTGCGAAACGCCCCAGGTGAATCGCCGCGCCCGCCTGTCCCTCGGCGAGGCCTGCGCCCACCTGGGCGAAGGCGCGCGCCGCACGGGCGACGCCGAGCTCGTGCGCGCCTGCGAGACCCTGGCTCGCCATCTCCTGCGCGAGGGCAACGAGCTGGGCGAACGCGAGGACCGCGAGCGCGGCGACAAGGTGCGCTATGACCTGTGCCGCATGGCCCTCCAGGATTCCCAGCGCGCCGCGCGCGATCTCGCCGAGGCCGCCAGGCCCGTGCTCGATTGCGTCAAGGAGCAGCTCGCCCTGCCCGCCGCCCAGCGTGCCGAAAGCGGCGGCCAGGCCCTCGACCGCCTCGCCGGGCTCGTCGGCCCGCTCGAAGAAGCGATGACGCGCGCGGAGGTGTAGCATACGACGCGGGACGCGGGCAGGGGCTCCGCCCCTGCGCCCCGCCAGGGGGAATGATTCCCCCTGGACCCCTCAATTGGGGAATTTCACAAACAGAAGGCTCCGGTATCCTATTGTCAGGATACCGGAGCCGTTGTTTTTTGAGAGAACAGCTATGCTTCTTAATTCAAGGAATCCCCCAACATGGGATTCTTAAGGGCCTTTGGCCCTTAAGCGGCTTCGGCTGCCCCTCGCCCTGCGGGCGAGTCGCAGCTACGCGGGCCGGTCTCCTCTGGCGTCGCCCCGCGCCCTAC
>CACZOT010000033.1 GCA_902782795.1 uncultured Eubacteriales bacterium
AGCCAAGAGGATCAGGGCAAACTTCTTCATGGTCTAACCTCCTGAAAAATATTGTTTTCACGGGCGTTGTCGCCCGGTCGAACCAAAGGGATCAGCCTTTCACCGCGCCGATGACCATGCCCTTGACGAAGTACTTCTGCAGGAACGGGTACAGAAGGATGATCGGGCCCATGGTGACGACGCTGGTCGCCATCTTGAAGGCTTCCTTGGGCGGGTTCATGCGCGCCGCGCCGGACATGAGCTTGGTCATGGCCTGGATCTCCGACTGGATCTGGAAGAGCAGCATCTGCAGGGGGTAGAGCTTCCGGTCGAAGATGAGCATGACGGCGTTGAAGTAGTTGTTCCAGTAGCCGATGGCGTAGAAGAGAACGATCGTCGCGAGAACGGGCTTGCACAGCGGCAGGTAGATCTGGAAGGCGATGCGCACTTCTCCCGCGCCGTCGATGCGGGCGGATTCGTTCAGGGCGTCTGGTATGCCGTTGACGAAGTTTCGCACGAGGAACATGTTGAAGGGGGAGAACATCAGCGAGGGGACGATCAGCGCCCAGATGTTGTCGTACGCGCCGATGCCCTTGGAGACCATGTACCAGGGCACCAGGCCCGCGGAAAAGACCATCGTGAAGTAGAAATACAGGGAGAGGCCGTTGCGGTAGCGGCACTGCTTGTTGGCCAGGGTGTAGCCCGCGCCGAAGGTCATCAGCGTGGCGATGAACGTGCCCACGATCGTGGCCGTGGAGGTCACGCCGTAGGAGCGCGGCACCGCGGAGTTCTTGCCGAACATCATGCGGTAGGCGGCCGTGGACCAGTTCGCGGGGAAGAGGGAATAGCCGTTCAGGGTGATGGTCTTCTCCTCCGTGAACGAGACGGTGATGACCATCAGGAAGGGGATCAGGCAGAACAGGGCGAAGAGGAGGATGAACAGGTAAATGAAGATGGAGCCGATCCGCTCGCCCTTGGTGGTCTTGAGATGGATGCGGTCGTTGACGACATCGTTGTTGGCATTATTGTTGTTCGCGATTCCTTGCTGCGCCATTTTTTTAAATCCTCCCTTCGCTTCTCAGAACAGCGCGCCTTCGGGGTAGAAGCGGCGCACGATCCTGTTGGAGGTGTACACGAGCACGAAGCCGACCACGCTCTGGTACAGGCCGATGGCCATGGTGAGCGAGGGGTTGCCCGTGTTCTTGAACACGCGGAAGACGTAGGTATCGATGACCTCGGCGATGGGCATCAGGGTGGAGTTGTCGCGGATGATGGCGTACATCATGCCGAAATCGCCGTAGAAGATGCGGCCGATGGACATGAGCGTGAGCACGCTGATGGTGGGCACCAGCAGCGGCAGCGTCACGTAGATGATGCGCTTGAAGCGCGTGGCGCCGTCGATGGCCGCGGCCTCGTAAATGGATTCGTCGATACCGGTAATGGCGGCGAGGTAGATGATGGAATTGTAGCCCGCGTTCTTCCAGATATTCAGGATCAGGAGGATCGGGTACCAGTAGCGCGGCGTGGCGTAGAAGTTGATGCGCTTGCCGCCCATAGATTGGATCATGCGGTTGAGCATGCCGCTTTCCGTGCCCAGGATGCCCTGGAGCATGTAGCTGACGATGACCCAGGAAATGAAGAAGGGGAAGAGCATCGCCGACTGCGAGAGCTTCAGGAAGGCCTTGCCGCGGATCTCGTTGAGCAGAAGGGCGATGAGAATGGCGAAAAACGTGCCGAACACCAGGAACAGGAAGTTGATGACCAGCGTGTTCCTCGTCACCGCCCAGGCCCAGGAGGAGCGGAAGAAGGCGGAGAAGTTCTCCAGGCCCACGAAGGGGCTGCGGATGCCGGTGGAATAGTTGAACTTCTCGAAGGCGATGGCGATATACGGCAGCGTCATATAGCCGTAGATGAACGTGTAGACGATCGCCGGCACGGCGAGAAGGTAGAGGAATTTCTTCTCCCAAAGCTCCCGGAAGGGGTTGACCCTTCCCTTCCTGACGGCGGCGGGCGCGTTCTTTGCCTGCATCCGTATCACGACCTTATCTCTTCATTTTTCTGCGGCCTCGCGGGAAACCCGATTCTTCAGCCGTACTAATTATTCTATCATTACATACATGCAAAGTCAACGGCCAGCGCATTATGTATGAAAAAAGTCCGTAAAATCCGTCACTCCTGCACAAGAACAAGACGGAGCGGATTGCCCATCTCGTCCACGGCGGAGGCGTTGCGGATCTCCACGTCGCGGCAGCCCTGCACGAGCATCCACCCGTCCTCCGGGCAGACGATCTTTTCCGCGGCGGGGGAGACGTCGATCACGCCCATGCCCTTGAGGGCGACGTTCGCGCGCGGGCGGCGCTCATAGGAGAGGCCGTCGATCGTGACGCCCTGCACGCTGCCGTTCACGCCGACGATGGCGCAGGCGTTCTCGCCGGTGCAGCTGATGTTGCGCAGGCGCACGTCGCGGATATTGACGGGCCAGTTCCTCTCCGGCAAGGGCCGCTCGTTCTGAACGCTGTGGTGCCAGAGAGCGAAGACGGCGATGGGCTCGCCGTTTCCCCACCAGTTGCCGGCGTGCGCGCGCGTCTCGACGCGCAGGTTCTCCACCAGCACATGCTCCACAAGGCCGGTCTTCGTGGAGGACATGAGGCACAGGCCGCGGTGCGTGTCCCGCAGGACGCAGTTGGATACGACCACGTTGCGCACGATGGAGTGCATGTAGCCGATGACGATCGCCTTGGAGGAGCAGGTGAGGACGCAATCGGAGATGGTCACGTCCTCGCAGGGGAGATCCCAATCCGTGATGCTGGAGAGGGCGATGCAGTCGTCGCCGCTGACAATGTCGCATCCGCGCACGAACACCTTCCGGCAGCCGCAGAAATGCAGGCCGTCGTTGTTGGGGATGACGGGGCTCGTGCGGATGGTCAGATCGGTGCAGCGCACGTCCTCGCAATCGTGGAAGGAGATGGTCCAGCAGGCGGCGTCCAGGACGGTCACGCCCTGCAGCGTCACATGGTCGCAGCGCAGGAAGAAGATGGGCTGCGTGGGGCGCGGGGCGATGAACACCGTGCATTCGGCGCGCTGCTCGTCCGTGAGCTCCGGGAAGCCCGCGGGCACGTTGCGGCGGCTGAAATCGAAAAAGGCGCTGCCGGAGAGGTCGATCGTTCCTTCGCCCTCGATGCGGATATGGCTGTGGCCCACGCTGTAGAGGAGCGAGCGCGTTTCGTGCAGTTCGTTATGCCGGTAGCCGAAGAAGGGGTAATCGGCCAAGTCGTCCGAGCCCTTGAGCACCGCGCCCTTTTCGAGATAGAGCGAGGCCCCGCCCAGATCGATCGAGCCGGTCAGATAGGTGCCGGCGGGCACGAGGACCGTGCCGCCCACGGCGCTGGCGGCGTCGACCGCGGCCTGGATCTCCTTTGTGCACAGGGCGCCTTCCCTGGCGCCGTAACGGGTGATATCGAAATACATGGGCATTTTTCCACACCTCCGCGAGGATTCTGCCTGCAGGATAGCACTGCCTGGCCGGCCCCCGCCTCTTGTATATTGGACTGGTATTATGGTATATTGACATCATCCACCCGAAAGGAGCGACAGGCATGGAGATTCCCCGCCTGACCCTGCCGGACGAGGTCGAGATCACCGGCGTTTCCATCATCAAACAGTTCAGCGTCCGGGAGACGTTTCCCCTGCATCGCCACGATTTCGCCGAACTTTTTTTCGTGGGGCAGGGACGCGCCATGCATACGGTCAACGGCGCGCATCAGCTCCTGGAGCGCGGATCGCTCGTGTTCATCCGCCCGGACGACGCCCATTGTTTTTCGCCCATCAACTATTTTGACTTCGTGATGTATTCCCTCGGCTTTCCGCGAGAGGAGGCGTGCCGAGCCGCGGATTACCTCGGCCTCTCCTGTAATGGCGGCGAACTGCCGCCCCTCGCCGTGCTCCACGGCGGCGAGCGCGGCGAGATGGAGCGCGCCTGCGAGGAGCTCCTTGCCACGCATACCCCGGCGCGGCTGACGCACTTTCGCGCCATGCTGCCGCGCGTGCTCGCGCTGCTCTTCGCGCCGCAGGGGCCCGGCGGCGCGGGGGCGCTGCCCGCGTGGCTCGCTCGCCTGGACGAGGCCATGCGCGTGCGAGAGAACTACGTCGAGGGTCTCCCGCGCATGCTGGAGATGTGCCCCTATTCCCAGGAATATCTCAACCGCATGTTCCGCCTGCATATGAAGTCCACCCCCACGGAGTACATCAACGCCCTGCGCATGGAGTACGCCACGGAGCTGCTTCTGGAAGGCCGTCGCAGTGTCACGGAGGTCTGCTTCCTGTCGGGGTTCAACAATCTCAGCCATTTTTACGCGGTGTTCCGCCGCCTCTACGGCTGCCCGCCCCGGGAATTCCTGCGCCGCAGAAACGGGAAAGAAATCGGCGGAAAACGTTGACGAGCCGTTAAGAAAGAGTTATAATTTAGATGGCGAATTGGGGCTTTTTTGTATCGATGCGGACCCCGCGCCAGGCGGGGAGCGAGGAGGGAAACCATGAAGCTGAGGAGATGGATCGCCATACTGATCGCGCTCGTGCTCACGGCCGGAATGTGGCCGGCGACGGACGCGGTCCCGGTCGGGTTCGCAGACTCCGCCACCAACCAGACCGCCCATACGCACACCTGGGGAGGGTGGCAGGTCCTCTATCCCGCTACGTGCGAGAGGCCGGGTATACGGCTGCGAGTCTGCTCGCAGTGCGGCATGCAGGATACGGAGGACATCCCCGTGGATTCCAACGCGCACGCCTGGGGCGCCTGGAAGGTCGCCCGGGCGGCCACCTGCTCGCAGGAGGGATCCCGCACCCGCGTCTGCGACGTATGCGGCAAATCCGAAACGCAGACCATCGCCAAGACCGCTCACACCTGGGGCGATTGGACCGTCACCAGCGAGGCCAACTGCAAGACCGCGGGCGAGCGCAGCCACTCCTGCACCGTCTGCGGCGAAAAGCAGACCGAGGCCATCGCCAAGACGGCCCATTCTTTTGGAGATTGGAAGATCACCGTCCAGGCCACGGACCATTCCTCCGGCATCCGCGCCCGCACCTGCAAGGTCTGCGGCGCGAAGGAGGAAAAGCGCTTCGACCCGGAGGGCACACTGCGCCGCGGCGACACGGGCGACGGCGTGCGCCAGCTCCAGAGGGAATTGGTCTGCCACGGCGCGCTCAAGAAAAACGGCGTGGACGGAAGCTATGGCGGCGGCACCGAGAAGGCCGTCAAGGCCGTGCAGCAGGCCGAGGGCCTGACGGTGGACGGCGTCGCCTGGCCGCAGACCAGGGCCGTGCTCGGCCACCGTTGGAGCGATTGGGAGGTCGTCTCCGAGCTCACGGATTTCTCCGCCGGGAAGAAGACGCGCACCTGCACGCGCTGCGGGGCCGTCGAGACGGAAGAAGAAATGCCTTCTCCCCTGTACCGGCGCGGCGACCACGGCAACGGCGTGAAGGCCTTGCAGGCAGCGCTCAACGCCGCCGGATATGAATGCGGCACCGCGGACGGCTCCTTCGGAGCCAAGACGGAGACCGCCGTGAAGGCCTTCGAAAAGGCCAACGGCGTGCCGGTGGACGGAATCGCCTGGCCGGGCGTGCTCAAGCTCCTGGGCCTGCTCGCGGGCGACGTCTCCATCCCGGACAGCGCGAAGCTGGGAAGCCCCGCTCCCATCGACGCCCCGGTGCCTCCGGAAGGCGGCATCCCCATCGCGGAATTCC
>CACZOT010000034.1 GCA_902782795.1 uncultured Eubacteriales bacterium
AAGTCCTCCACGGCCTTGAGGCCGCCGAACTCGATGCCCAGGTGGCGCGTCTCCAAAACCGGGGTCTTGCCGATATCGCGCGCCGGGACGATGCTCTCCGAGGGGAAGGGCACCATCACGGTGTCGGAACGCCTTCTTTGCTGGCTCATCAGGCGTCGCCTCCTTCCGCTTTCCGCTTCCCGCGCAGGAGCCGCTTCGCCGGGGCGACGATGCGGTCCGCCCAGGAGCGGACGATGGGATTGTTGGTAAAGATCATCACCAGGATGAGGACGATGGCGTAGGCGAGCATGCGGTAATCCGCGAAGGCGCGCAGGACCTCCGGAAGGATGGTCAGGAGCGTCGCGGAGATCACCGAGCCGAGCACGTTGCCCAGGCCGCCCAGCACCACGAACACCAGCACGTTGATGGACTGGTTGAAGGTGAACTGCGCCGGGACGATCGTCGAGGAATTCAGGCCGTAGAGCGCGCCCGCCATGCCCGCGAGCACGGCGGCGGTCACGAAGGCCATCATCTTGTATTTTGTCACCGGCACGCCCATGGATTCCGCGGCGATGCGGTTGTCGCGCGTGGCCTTGATGGCGCGGCCGGCGCGGGAATTGACCAGGTTCAGCACCACGACCAACGTGATCATCACCAGCACGAACCCCGCCGTGAAGGTGGAAATGCGCTTGATGCCCACCGCGCCCTTGGCGCCGTCCACGAGCATGGTCACGCCCTCGGGCAGGTCGTTGTTGAGGAAGGAGAAGCGCATGCGCGCGCCGTCCACACCGACGTAGATGACGTTGACGAGGTTGCGGATGATCTCGCCGAAGGCCAGGGTGACGATGGCGAGATAATCGCCCCGCAGGCGCAGCACGGGGATGCCGATCAGCACGCCCGCGATGCCGGCCGCCACGCCGCCCGCGGCGATGGCGACCGCCAGCCGCAGCCATTCCGTCTCCACGCCGCGCGCCGTGAGGAGGTATCCGCTCACGATGGCGCCCGTGTACGCGCCCACGCTCATAAAGCCCGCGTGGCCCAGGCTCAGTTCGCCGGAAAAGCCGATCACCAAATTCAGGGAAATGGCCATGATCACCCAGGAGCAGATCGGCACCAGCTGGCCCTTGAGCGTGCGGCTGATGGATTTATTCGCGATCATGGACTGGAGGATGACGAACGCCGCGATGACCACAGCGTAGGTGACGATGTTGTAGATCAACCGATTGCGCTTTGCTCTTGTCATGCCCGCCACCTCAAACTTTCTCGCGCATGGGCTTGCCCAGGAGCCCGGTGGGCTTGAGCAGCAGCACGATGATCAGCACCGCGAAGACGATGGCGTCGCCCAGCTCTGTGGAGATGTAGGCCTTGCCGAAGATCTCGATCACGCCCAGGAGCACGCCGCCGACCATCGCCCCGGGGATGGAGCCGATGCCCCCGAACACCGCCGCCGTGAAGGCCTTGATGCCCGGCATGGAGCCCGTGGTTGGCGTCAGGTTCGGGTAGGAGGAGCACAGCAGCACGCCCGCGATCGCCGCCAGGCCCGAGCCGATGGCGAACGTCAGGGAAATGGTGCGGTTGACGTTGATGCCCATCAGTTCCGCAGCGCCGCGGTCCTCGGAGACGCAGCGCATAGCCTTGCCCATCTTCGTGCGGGAGGTGAACAGGGTCAGGGCGATCATGATCACCACGTTGGCGACGATCGTAAAAAGCGTCGCGCTGGGGATGGACAGCCGCCCGCCCAGCAGCGGGATGGTGGAGCTGTTCAGGAAGGTGCGCGGGAAGCTCTTGGTGTTCGCGCCCCAGATGAGCAGGGCCAGGTTCTGCAGCAGGTAGCTCATGCCGATGGCGGTGATCAGCACCGCCAGGCTCGCCGCCTGCCGAAGCGGCCTGTAGGCCAGCCCCTCGATGAGCACGCCCATCACCGTGCAGACCACCATGGCCAGCAGGATCGCCACGACCGGGGGAAGCCCCCAGTATTGCAGCGAGCAAAAGGCGATGTACGCGCCCACCATGATGACGTCGCCGTGGGCGAAGTTGAGCATCTTGGCGATGCCGTAGACCATGGTATAGCCCAGGGCAATGATGGCGTAAATGCTGCCAAGGCCGATACCGCTGATCAGGTTGTTGAGAAAGATCATGGAAACAACAGACCTCCTCCGCTCGTGTTGGAGCCGCCCGTGCGGTCGGCTGCGGCCCGGGCTTTCAAGGCCCGGGCCAGAGCCGGACGCGCCGGCGAAGGCTTGGGGAAAAATGAAAAGGCGGCCGGCCCCGGGGAGAACCGGGGCCAGCCAGGACGCGCGAAGCGCTTTAATCGTTGAAGACGTACACGCCGTTCTCGATGACGGCGGCCATGGGCTCCTTGCCGACGGCGCCGGTCTCGTCCCAGGTCATGGTGCCGGTCAGGCCCTCGACGGTGATCTTCTGCATGGCGGCGATCATGGCCTCGCAGACCTCTTCGGTGTCCATATCGGCGGTGATGCCGGCCTCCTCGGCGGCGGCGATGATGGTGTAGATGCCGTCATAGGCGTCCGCGGCGAACTGGATCGGGGTGGTGCCGTAAGCGGCCTCGTACTTCTGGACGAAGGAGACGACCTTCTCGTCCTCGGAGGTGGCGACGAAGGGGGTCAGCAGCATGACGCCCTCGGCGAGGCTCGTGTCGAAGCCCTCGACGGTGAGGATGCCGTCCATGCCGTCCACGCCGAAGAAGATGGGATGGTAATCCTTGCTGTCGGCGGTGATGAGGATGGGCGCGGCGGCGTCATAGTACATGGGCAGGAAGACCACGTCGGCGCCGGCGTTCTGGGCCTCGGAGACCTGCACGGAGAAATCGACCGTGGTGGTGAAGGTGGACTCGGCGACGATCTCCAGCCCGCGGTTGGCGGCCTCGGCGATGAAGGAATCGCGGATACCGGTGGAGTAGACGTCGGAGTTGTTGTAGATCACGGCGATCTTGGTGCCCAGCTTGTGCTCGGCGATGTACTCGGCGGACACGCGGCCCTGGGAGTAATCGTCAAAGCAGATCTGGAAGATGTTGTCGCGGCCTTCGATGACGGCCGGGGCGGAAGCGGAGGGGGTCAGGAAGAACACGCGCTCCTCGTAGCCCAGGTCGGCGGCGACTTCGCAGGGCTTGGAGGTGGTGGTGCCCAGGATGATCTGCGCGCCGTTGTCCAGAGCGGTGTTGTAGGCGTTGACGACCTTCTCGGTGTCGTGCTGGTCGTCCTCGTGGATCAGCTCGATGCGGTACTTGCCGCCCGCGGCGTTGATCTCCTCCACGGCGATCTCCGCGCCGTGCAGGGTGGCCTGGCCGTACTGAGAGGCGTCGGCGGCGGGGCCGGGGCTGGTCGGGCCGATGTGGGCGACCGTGATGGTGATGGGCTCCTCGTCCGCGAACGCGCCGACGCAGCTCATCGCCAGGATCAGAGCCAGGAACATGACGAACATTTTCTTCATGGGCTTTTCCTCCTGTCGAATTGGTAAAAATGAAGGAACCGAAATGGATTCCTTCATTCGACGGCAAGCCATCGAATGGAATCATTATACTCGCTGGAAGAAGTCGAGGCAACAGAAATTGGGGCTTTTTGCCGGAATTTAAAAAAAGTGGCCGCGGCGTTTTGCAGGATGGAGGTCTCCTGCGCGCCGTTTGAGAAAAGCGGTGCGCGTGCCCGGCAGACAGCCGGGCACGCGCGCGGAAACGCGGGAGGGGAGCCATCAAAACGGCAAGCGTTTTTTTCATTATAAACGCTTCATTTCGCGAGGAGCGCTGTCACATTTGCATCAGGATCCCCACGAGCGCGCCAGCGGCGATGTAGACCGCCGGGTGGAGCTTGCCGGTGTTCTTCCACTGGGTGAGGGCGAGGAAGACCGCGTACAGCGCCACGGCGATCCAATCGAACGAACCGCCGCGCCAGAGGGTCGTGCGCAGGACGGAGAAGCCCGCCGCCGCGATCAGGCCCGTCACCGCCGGCCGCAGGAAGGAGAAGGCGTTCTGAACGAGGGGGTTCTTCTGATAGGCGTCCAGAGCCCGGGCGATGAGCATGATGATCACCAGGGACGGCAGCACGAGGCTCAGCGTCGCCAGGACGCCGCCCAGCACGCCGATGTTGCCAAAGCCCACGTATGTCGCCATGTTCACGCCGATAGGCCCGGGCGTGGATTCCGAAACGGCGATCATGTTCGCCAGCTCTTCGGCGGTGAACCAGCCGTATTTCTCCTGGATCTGCGTCAGGAAGGGGAGGGTCGCCAGGCCGCCGCCCACGGCGAACAGTCCGGTCTTGAAAAATTCCCAGCAAAGAATGATGGCGCGCGTCATGCCTTCTGCACCTTCTTTCCAAAGGCGAGGCTCAGGGCCACGCAGGCGACCACGATCCATACCGGCGAAAGCCGCAGGAACGCTACCGCCAGGAACGCGGCGACCGCCAGGGCGATCTGCCACCACTGCTTGACGCCGCTCTTGACGAGCTTGATGACGCTGGCCGTGATCAGCGCGCACACCGCCACGCGGATGCCGGCGAAGGCGTGCTGTACCCAGGCGATCTCCATGAACTGCCGGAGGACCAGGGCGATCACAGTGATGATGAGGATCGACGGCGATACCACGCCGAGGGTGGCGAGGACGCCGCCCGCGACGCCCTTTTGCTTGTAGCCCACGAAGGTGGCCGTGTTCACGGCGATGATGCCCGGCGTGCACTGGCCGATGGCGAAATAATTCAGGATCTCCTCCTGCGTGGCCCACTGGTGCTTGTGGACGATCTCCCGCTCCAGCATGGGCAGCATGGCGTAGCCGC
>CACZOT010000035.1 GCA_902782795.1 uncultured Eubacteriales bacterium
AACCTGACCGCGGACTTCACCGTCTCCGGCGCCATGGACGTCTATCCCGAGCTGCTGACCGTCAAGGCCAACGCCGTGGGCGACACGGAGAAGGGCATCGAGGAGCGTCTGATTTACGACAAGGGCGCTGTCATCAACCCTCAGCTCACCGTCTGCATGAACAATGAAAAGCTCTACGGCTATATCATTGCGGATCAAAAGAGCCCCATCAAGCAGATGAAATCCTGCCCGCTGCCCGAGGGCATGAGCTTCACCGATGAGTCTAACCGTCCCTCTGTCGTCAAGGTCGAGGGCGACGAGATCAAGGCCGTCGGCCCCGGCGTCGCCACCGTGACCGTCACCGGCACCCTGGACGGCAAGACCGTCACCGCCGATTTCGTGGCCTATGTTGAAGTGAGCACCGATGTGGACGCCATCACTGTGGACGGCGAGCCTCTGGCGAAGTTCGCTCCGGACAAGTACAGCTACTCCGTGACCCTGGATTCCGACAAGGTCATCCCCGTGGTCGCCGCCTCCTCCGGCAATGAGGACCTGGAGACCACCGTGACCCAGGCGGCCGCGCTTCCCGGCGAGGCCACCGTCGTGGCCACCGACCGCGCCTCCGGCGTCAGCTCGGTCTATACGATCACCTTCAAGGTCAAACCCTCCAATACCAAGAGCGAGTTCATTGACTTCACCACCGAAGCCGACGCCGGCAAGTACGAGATCCTCGGCCAGACCCAGTCTGCGGTCGCCGAGGGCACCGGCCTGGCGCTGATCTCCACCCGCAATGCCATTGAGACCGCCGGCAATCAGAACAGCGGCGCCCAGGCGACCACGCCGGAGGATCTGGTGCAGATCCCCGTGTCCGGCGACTGGACCGCGACGCTGGAGACGGTCTTCGAGACCAACGGCGCCCGCAACGGCTGGTACCAGTTCTTCGGCTTCTTTGCGGCGGCCGACGACGATCTGGGAGCCACGGATCTGGCCGGCATCCGCGGTGGCGACGGCGCCCTGCAGGACTTCGTCCGCACGAACGGCGCGATCACCGCGGACACGGACCTGAAGTCCGCCCCCGGCTTCGATACCAACGGCAAGACCTACTTCCTGCGCATCCAGAAGGAAGGCACCACCTATACCTGCTCCCGCAGTGACGACGGCGAGGAGTTCACCGAGATGTTCTCCTACCCGGATACCGGCATTGAGGCCCAGTACCTGCTCCTCGATGCCTACACCGGCATGACCACCGGCTATAAGTTCACCCTGAAGGATCTGAACATTGAGACGACAAACGACTGGGTCGAGACCGATGAGATCGTTCCCGGCGAGCCGTACATCATCGTTGCCAGCGACACCTACGCCCTGAACGGCGTGACGGACGATCATTCTGTCAGCGCGGTTGAGGTCGAGATCGAGAACGGCAAGGTCGTCAGCGAGGTCACCGAGGAAATGATGTGGACCTTCGGGCCTGTGGAGGGCGCCAGCCCGGCCTCCGACGGACAGGAGCTGTACCTCATCTCCAATTCCGAGGGTCTCAGCGTCCGCCGCGGCTCCGGCAACGCGCCCATGACGATCGCGGAATATGACGGCAGCGTGAACTACTTCGCGTGGTCCCTGATCGAGCGCGAGTCTGAGGACGGCTCCTATACGCTGTATGTGAACGGAAGCAGCAGATACGCCCTGAGCGGTTCTGCGACCGGCTTCAGCGTTTCCCGTGTTTCCAGCAGCAGCGGCAACATCCGGACCGCCGGCAGCCCCGTCCGCCTGTACCGGCAGGGTGCCGCGAAGCCCGTGAAGCCGGAGGTCGCCTCCATCAGCGTGGACGGCAGCGAGATCGAATTCGATGAGAAGGTCGCCGCCTACAACTTCGAGGTCGCCCGGGACAGCACCGCCGCCCCCGTGGTCACCGCCGTGGCCGGCAACAAGAACACCACCATCGAAATCGAGCAGGCCGAAGGCCCCACCGGCAAGGCCACCGTCACCGCCACCGCCGGCACGAAGACCAAGGTCTACACCCTGTGCTTCAACTATGCGCCTGTGGACGATTACTTCGCCGACGGCGATATGTCCGACGCCTGGACCATTGAGAAGCCCCTCGAGAGCGAGTATCAGATCGTCAAGGGCGAGGGCCTGAAGCTCATCACCCAGGAAGAGGATATCTACCAGACCGGCAGAAACTGGCACAACGCCTTCACCATGCCCGCCATGGGCAACTGGCAGGCCGTGGCCAAGGCCTTCTATCCCGTGACGGCAGAGCTCCAGAATTATCAGCAGGTCGCCTTCGTGCTGTGGCAGGATGAGGACAACTATGTGCGCATCAACTGCCAGCAGAACAGCCTGACCATCGAGCCCGGCAAGGAGACCAATGCCACCATGGCCACCTCCGCCGTGTTCAGCGGCGCGAGAGCCAATGCCGCCGCCGACGGCACCGCCACGCTCTACTTCCAGATCAACAAGCTGGGCGACACCTACACCCTCGGCTACAGCCAGGACGGCGCCAACTTCACCTCCGTCGGCAGCGTTACCGCCAACTATGCTGATCCGAAGCTGGTGCTGATCGCCGGCCAGAACACCACCAATGAAAAGGTGTGGCTGAACTTCGAGTATGTCGCCATCACCTCCAAGGACGGCGTGGACGCCAACGCCGACTTCCTCACCTGGGCCCGTGAGAATGTTGCGGAATACATTGCCGCCGACATCCCCGCGGAGACCACCGAGGATATCGTCCTGAGCCCGGCGCCCCACGGCTACACCGTCGCGCTGGAATCCAGCGATCCGAGCGTCATCGCCGCCGACGGCACCGTGACCCCCGCCGCGGAGGATAAGAACGTCACCCTGACTGTGAAGGTCAGCGAGGGCGACGCCACCGCCACCGCTACCGCCACCGTGAAGGTGCCCGGCGAGCCGGTTTATCCCGAGCCCGAGGATCCCGAGGTGCCCGTGGTTCCCATCGAGCATCCCGAGCTTCCCATCTGGGAGAACACCGAGTACACCTTCGCCGAGCGTGCGGCCGACCTGATCGCCCGCATGTCCCTGGCCCAGAAGGGCTCCCAGTCCGTGTCCACTGCCTCCGCGATTTCTGCCTCCGCTCTGGGCGGCGGCGCGCTGAACGTGCCCGCCACCAAGGATATTCCTTCCTACGAGTGGTGGTCCGAGGCCCTGCACGGCTACTCCAGAGGCCAGACCTCCGGCGCTGTGATCTACCCGCAGAACCTCACCATGGCTTCCACCTGGAACCCCGAGCTCTACTACCGTCAGGCTGTGGAGATCGGCAATGAGATCCGCGAGAAGACCAGCAAGCACAGCCAGACCGGCAACGCCCGGAACCTGAACTTCTACAGCCCGACGGTCAACATGCACCGTGACCCGCGCTGGGGCCGCAACGAGGAGTCCTTCTCCGAGGACGTCTATCTGACCGGCAAGATGGCCTCCGAATTTGTCCTCGGCATGGAGGGCAAGGACCGCGAGGGCAACCTCCTGGATCCCGACGGCTATCTGAAGACCATGTGCACCATCAAGCACTATGTGGCCAACAACTCCGAGCGCAACCGCCTCAACGGCGGCGCCGCCAGCGATCTGCGCGCCCTGCGTGAGTACTACGCCGCGCCGTACCGCAACGTCATCCAGCAGGCGGACGTCCGCTCGGTCATGACTGCGTACTCCACGTTCAACGGCGAGCCCAGCTCCTACAGCTCGTATCTGATGGATACGCTGCTGCGTCAGACCTATGGCTTCAACGGCCATATCACCTCCGACTGCGACTCCGTCGC
>CACZOT010000036.1 GCA_902782795.1 uncultured Eubacteriales bacterium
GCGGCGATGATGACGATCGCCCCGCCCACGCCGGAGGTGAACATCTGCAGGAGGGTCTGCATCTGGCTGCCGATGTACACGCCGGAGACGGCCGTGTCGCCCAGGGTGTTCACCATGAGGTTGTCCGCGAAGCCCACCAGGAAGGTGATCAGGTTCTGCATGGCCACCGGGATGGTCAGCGCGACGAGGCTCTGGTAATAGGCCCGGTCCTTTGTGAAGACGTGCTGCATGCGCCTATCTCTCTTTTCTTTTCGTTTCGTTGATATCGCAAGCGCCCTTCCGGAAGGCGAAAGGGCGCGAAGGGCATGGGCTTACAGCAGTTCCCAGGAGCCGTCGGAGAGGGCCTCGATCCGGCTCAGGTAGAAGGCCGCGGCGGCCTCGACCATGCAGATCGTATCGGCGCATCCGCCCGTCTCCCAGCAGGAGTGCATGGCCAGCTGCGCAAGGCCTATATCGACGGTGTTCATGGCCACGCGGGTATTGGAGATGGAGCCGAGGGTGCCGCCGCCGGGCAGGTCGCTCCGGTTGGCGTAGACCTGGGTGGGCACGCCGGCGCGGCGGCAGATCTCCCCGAAGAGGGCGGCGGAGACGGCGTCCGTGGTGTACTTCTGGGCGGCGTTGTATTTGACGACCACGCCGCCGTTCATGTGCGGAGCGTTCTCGCGGTCGTTGAGCTCGGGATGGTTCGGGTGCACGGCGTGGCCGTTGTCCGCGGAGAGCATGAAGGAGGAAGCGAGGATCTCCTGCAGCGCGACGCCCTGCGAGGCGCAGGCGCGCGTGAGCGAATCCAGCAGGAGCGCCGAGCCCGCGCCCTGCTTGGTGGCGGAGCCGGTCTCCTCGTTGTCGAAGGACGCCCAGACCTGCACGGCGCTCTCGCTGCCCGCAGCGGCCAGGAAGCCCCGCAGGGTCGCCCAGGCGCACTGCATGTTGTCGATGCGGGGCGAGGAGAAGAACTCGCTGCCCGCGCCCCAGACGCGCCCGCCCGTGCGGTCGTAGAGGAACAGATCGCTCCCGGCGATCTCCTCGCTCTTCGCCCCGGCCGCGCGCGCCACCAATTCCGTGAGCGCGCCCTTGGAGGCGATCTCCCCGAAGAGCGGGAAGGTATCCACAGCAGGGTTGATGGAATGGTTCTCGGGCATGCCGCGCGTCAGGTGGATGCAGACGTTGGGAATGACGCACAGATCCCGCCCCAGGTCCACCGGCACGGCCTCGAAGCGGTCTCCCCTGCGCACGATGGCGCGCCCGGCGATGCCCAGCGGCCTGTCGAACCAGCTGGAGAGGATGGCGCCGCCGTATCGCTCCGTGTTCAGGCGCAGATACTGGCCGAAGGCCTCGTTCTCGGCGTTTGCCTTGATCTTGAAGGAAGGCGAATCCGTGTGGCTGGCAGCGATCATGACGCTCTCGGGCCGCCCCGTGGGCATGCGCCAGGCGACGACGCTGGACATGTTGCGCGTCAGGAAGTATCTCCCGCCGGGGACGATCTCCCATCTCGTCCCCTCCTGGAGGCGCTGAAAGCCCGCCGCCTCGAGCTCTTTGCCGATCTCGTCGGCGGCCTGGAAGGCCGTGGGGCATTTGGCGAGGAAATCGATGAGATCCCGGGTGATGCTGAGGGCTCTTTCGTCCATGGTTATCCTCCTTTATCCGTTGGGCAGAAGCTCGGCGCGCAGGCTCTCGAGGGAGGGCGCGTAGCCGTCGGCGGTATCGACATGGATGGTGGGAACGGGGAGGCGCGGTTCCTCCCAGACGCCCGGCGCGGGCCGCACGCCTTCCTGGAGCATGCGCACGCCCTTGTCGCCGTGGAAGCGCAAACGGCCGGGATCGCTCACGCCGCGCTCGAGAAAGCGGTCCAGCGCCTTCTCCGGGTCCACCCGGCAGACGAGCAGGCGCACATTGGCCTTTTCGTAAAAGGGCTCCATGCGCGCGGACCAGAGTTTGTGCTGGAAGGCGGCCTCCGCGACACAGGAGACGTTCCGCTCCACGAGCAGATCCAGGGCGTCGAAAAAGGCGTTCGTGGCCAGGAGGTTTTCCTCCTCGGGCAGCTCCGCGCCTCCGCGCAGCATGGTATGCACCCAGCCTTCCTTGATGCGGTCGCGGCTGAGCAAGGGCAGGCACCATTCCCGGCTGATGCGCTCGGCGAGGGTGGTCTTCCCCGCGCCGGGCCGCCCGGTGACGACGATCAGGGTCGGCTTCATGGCAGTTCCTCCTGGTCGTGGCGGTCCATGCGGTATTCGTGGAGCACGGCGGCCGTCTCCTCGGCGCTCATGGCCTCCTTGCGGGCGATGCAGAAATAGGTCGGCAGGCCCTCGGCGGTGAAGCGCGCCTCGTGCTCGGAGACGAAATTGGGCGCGAAGCCGCTGGCGTGCAGATCCTCGGTATAGAACGTCACAGCGAAGCCGCAGCGCGCGAAATACTCCTGCGAGGCGTCGAAGAGCTCGCGGTCGTCCGTCTTGAACCAGATCTCGCCGCCCTCGGGCAGGAATTCCCGGTACTGCATGAGCTGGCGCGGATGCGTGAGGCGGCGCTTGTGATGCTTTTTGCGCTGCGTCCAGGGGTTGCAGAAGGCGATGTACACGCGCTCGACGCCGTCCTCCGGGGAGATCCACTCCCGGATGCAGCTGGCGTCCGCGCAGGCGATGCGCAGGTTCTCCGGCACGTTTTCCTCGTACGCCTCGCGGATCACCCGCGCGCCCACCGCCAGGATCAGGCGGACCTCGTCGATGGCGAGATAGTTGACCTCCGGCATGGCCTGAGCCGCCGCGGCGCACTGCACGCATTTGCCGCAGCCCAGCTCCAGATGCAGCGGCTTTCCCGCGTCCGCGAATTCCTCACGCCAGCGGCCGCGGCGCTCTTTGGGCTCCTCGATCAGGATCGGACAGGCGGAAAGCTCCGGCTCCGCCCAGGATTTCGGTCTCATTCGCATGGGTCGTCACTCCCGTCTTTCCCCTTCGCTTCCTCCCGCGGCGCCTCGCGCCGCCGCGCCCAGAGAAACGCCATGCCCCCGAGCGTGGATACGCCCCAGAGGAACAGCCCAGCCTCCGCCTGACGCAGAAGCATCAGCACGAGGCCCGCCGCGTACAGCGCGATCATGACGGCGCAGAAGACGACGCGCCGCTGTTTGTCACTCATGTCTCCCTCTTCTTTCTCCGAATGGCCTGTTCCCGCGCGCTCCACCCGCACGGCTGAAGCCGTGCGGATTCCGCGCCGCCCCGGGGGACGGCCCGCGCATGCGGCGTTTGCGGTCCCCGGGCCTTGTCTGCCCGCGAGACCGGATCCTGCCGCTTCTTTCCGATCTTGGCATTTGCTTCGGCGCTTGCCGGGACACGGCGGCCTCGGCGGACCCTGCCGGCCCAGGGCGGCGGGTATACGCAGGAGTTCCTGCCGGCGCCGCGATCAGTCCGCCCGACCTTCCGGACTCGCGGGCCGCCGACCTGCGCAACCCTCTCTGCCCCCGCGCGCGGGCGGACTCGTGGGGGGGCGTCCCTGTTATGATACACTTTTCCTTTCTTCCGCGCAACCGCCCTTCGCCGGGAAGTTTTGCGAATACCGCATTTCTTGCGGGAATCTTTGCACAGGCGTAATCTCGCCGGTCTACAATGCAGGCAGGCGCGAAAGCGCTGCGGAAAGGAAGGTTGGAAAATGCGCAACGGATCCCGTTCGTTCCTGGCATTTCTTCGCAAAAAGGGCATAGCGCTCTCGGCGAAGCGCTATCTGATCGACGCCATGGGCTCCATGGCGATGGGTCTGTTCGCGTCGCTTCTGATCGGCACGATCTTCGGCACCCTGGCCGCGAGGCTCGGCCTTCCCTGGCTTCAGGAGATCGCCTCCTTCGCCAGCGGCGCGGCGGGCCCGGCCATCGCTGTGGCGATCGGCGCGTCCCTCGGCGCGCCGGGGCTGGTGCTCTTTTCCCTGTGTGCGGTCGGAGCCGGCTCCTACCAGCTGGGCGGGCCGCTCGGCGCGTACATCTGCGCCGTGGTCGCGGCGGAGCTGGGCAAGATCGTCTCCAAGGAGACGCGCGTGGACATCCTCGTCACGCCCACGGTCACGATCGTCAGCGGGCTTCTCTTGGCGATGCTGGTCGGCCCGGGCGTGGACGCCGTCATGACCGGCTGCGGCGTCCTGATCATGAAGGCGACCGAGCTCCAGCCCTTCTGGATGGGCATGGCGGTATCGGTCCTGGTGGGCATGGCCCTGACGCTTCCCATCAGCTCCGCGGCGATCTGCGCCTCCCTCGGGCTCGTCGGCCTGGCGGGCGGAGCGGCCACGGCGGGCTGCTGCGCCCAGATGATCGGCTTCGCGGTGATGAGCTTCCGCGAGAACCGCTGGGGCGGGCTCGCAGCCCAGGGCCTGGGGACGAGCATGCTGCAGATGGGCAACATCATCCGCAACCCGCGGATCTGGATCCCTCCGACGCTCGCTTCGGCCGTGACCGGCCCCATCGCCACGTGCCTGTTCGGCATGGAGAACGGCACGGCGGTGGCCTCGGGCATGGGCACCTGCGGGCTGGTCGGCCCCATCGGCGTGATGGCGGCGGAAGGCTTTGGCGGAGCCATGGATATCCTGGCGCTCGTCCTGGTCTGCTTCGTACTGCCGGGGCTGCTCACCTGGCTGATCGCCCTGCCGATGCGCAAGCTGGGCTGGATCCGCGAGGGAGATCTCCGGCTGGACCTGTAACCTCCCCGCGCATTACGAAAGCCCCGGGGCGGCGTTTCGCCACCCCGGGGCCTGTTTGTTTCTTTGGGGAGAGAGATCCGCCGATCAGCGCTTTCCGGCCTTCTCGCGGCGGATGAGGATGCGGATAGCTTCCACGGCCGTGCGGATGGCGTCCTCGGTATCGTGCTCGCGCGGATCGTCCAGGCCGGCGCGGCGGCGCTCCTGGTTGGCGCAGCACAGAAGGGCCGTGCCCGCGCGGCAGCCGAGCGTCGCTGCGATGACGAACAGCGCGGCGGACTCCATCTCGCTGGCGAGGCAGCCGCCCTTGAGCCAGGCGTTCCAGCGGGGGATGAGCTCGTAGCCCACGGGCTGGCGCTCCGGCTCGTGCTGGCCGTAGAAGGAATCCTTGCACTGCACGACGCCCGTGTGGCTGCGCAGGCCCAGGTTCCCGGCGGCCTCGTTCATGGCGGAGACCACGCCGAAATCCGCCACGGCGGGGAATTCGATGGGCATGTATTCGCGGCTCGTGCCCTCGGCGCGGATGGCGCCCGTGGCGATGACGATATCGCCGCCGAGCACGTCCAGAGCCATGCCGCCGCAGGTGCCCACGCGCAGGAAGGTATCCGCGCCGATCATGTGCAGTTCCTCCACCGCGATGGCCGTGGAGGGGCCGCCGATGCCGGTAGAGGTCACGGAGACCTTCTCGCCCTCGAGCGTGCCGGTATAGGTGACGTACTCGCGGTTCGTGGTCACGTAATGCGCATCGTCAAAGAACTTGGCGATCTTCTCGCAGCGGCCCGGATCTCCGGGAAGGAGCACGTACCGGCCGACGTCTCCGGCCTTCATATTGATATGGTACATCGTGTTGTCTTCCCCGTGCATGACCATGCTCATGCTCCATTGCCCCTTCCCGATTCGTTCTCTTCCGCGCGCCCGCCCGGGCGCTTTTTCCTGTTTTCATTATAGCACGGCCCGCCCCCGAAAACAAACCGGGTAAAAGTCCTAAAGTATCTTTTGGTGTCTCGGGCCCGTGGTTTTCCTGCCCGGCCGCCGCCCGCACCCATTTTCCCCCTGGGCCATACCATGCAGCGTGGGCGGGCGGACCGCCCCAAATCCAAGCCACAGGAGGGATCCCACCATGTCGTTCTACTCCTACAAGAACGCGGGCGGCGCCTGCTGCCGTCCCGGCAGCGTCAGCGGCGCGAACGCGACCAACGGCCTTTCCGAGCGCATCTGCGTGCAGGTCCAGAACGTGTACGACTCCTGCCTCTCCCAGGACCAGCTGAGCAACCGCACCGTCACCGTCGGGGAGATCGTGCCCATCGTCTCCGGAGGCTGCGCCAACGGCCCGGCCAACCCGCTCCTGGCCAACTGCCGCTGCTCCTGCTGCGGGGACACCTGCTCCTGCACGTGCCGCAGCTGCGGCGCGCCGCTCTCCTTTGAGGAGGCGCTGGAGAACGCGCAGTCCAGCCCGGTGCCGCTGCCCACGCCCCAGGGCAACTGGACGTTTGAGAGCTGCCGCTCCTCCACCACGCGGGGCGCCATTTCCGACCTCACCATCGACCGCCTCTGCGACCGGCCCCAGTACGGCCGCGTGCGCGCGAACATCTCCGTGCCCATCGACGTGCTGTTCATCGACGCCGCCTGCCAGGAGTGGATGGGCCAGGCGACCCTGACCGTCGCCAAGGACGTGCTGCTCGCCATCCCGGATTAATCCATCGTCTCCTTCCGCGTGGAAAGCCTGGTCAGCGCCATCTGCGTCTCGGGCTCTTACATCGGCGATAGGCGGTTCCAGATCACCATCTGCGTGACCATCGTGCTCAAGATCATCGCCGAGGTCGAGGTGATGATCCCCTCCTACGGCTTCTGCGAGATCCCGCCCGCGGAGGAGTTCGCCGAGAACGTCTGCGATGAATTCTTCTCGATGCCGCTATTCCCCAGGCAGACCGCCCCCTCCGGAACGGTCTGCGGCGGCGGCACGGCGACGGCCGGCAGCTGCGCCTCCGGCTGCAGCACCTGCTCCTCCTGCGGGACCGTGTGCGGCGGAAGCTGCTCCACCTGCCCGCGCTGCGGCTGCGCCATGACGGCCTCCACCTGAGAGAAGACGCGGACGCGGTCCCGTCCCTGAAGGCCGCGCCTTTCGCGGCCGGACGGTTCCTATAGCGCCGGCGTGAAACGCCCCGGCCAGGACTGTACGAAAGCGCGCCGGCGCGCCTTGCTCCCCACCGCCCCGCCCCATTTGGGGCGGGGCGGTTTCGCCCGCGAACACATATTCCTCATACCGCCGCCGCAAATCTTCCAGCGCGGTTCACCTGCCGTTAGCGTTGAGAGGCTATACTAGAAAAAAAACGTCTCATAATTGGAGTGGAACGTATGCTGATCCTTCGCGATATCCAAAAAACTTACCCCGTGGGCGAGGGGGAAAGCGTCCCCGC
>CACZOT010000037.1 GCA_902782795.1 uncultured Eubacteriales bacterium
AAGCAGTTCAAATGCCGATCGAACAATATGATGCAATGTGCACACACGCATACCATTACGGCAGCGAAAAATACGCCGCGAATGGTGCAGTAAACAGGTTCCTTGAATTGTTAGAGGGAGAAACAACAAGATGATTATCACCAAGACCCCGTTTCGCATGTCCTTCTTCGGCGGCGGCACCGATATGCCGGATTTCTACCGTGAAAACGGCGGCGCGGTGCTCTCCACCACGTTCGACAAGTACTGCTACGTGAACATTCGCCACCTGCCCCGCTTCTTCGATTACACGACGGAGCTGGTCTATTCGCGCATCGAGCGCGTCACCTCGGTGGACGACATCGAGCACCCGCTCATCCGCAACTGCATGAAGTTCCTGGATATGCACGAGATCCGCCTTACCTACGAGGCCGATCTCCCCGCCAAGACGGGTCTGGGCACCAGCAGCGCCTTCGCCGTCGGCCTGCTCAACGCCTTCTACGCCATGAAGGGCAAGTACGCCGACAAGCGCCGACTCGCCGACGAGGCCATCTACGTCGAGAGGGTGATGTGCGCCGAGGCCGGCGGCCTGCAGGACCAGATCGCCGCGGCCTTCGGCGGCATGAACCGCATCGACTTTACCGCCGACGGCTACCGCGTCACGCCGGTGATCGTCTCTCCGGAGCGCAAAGAGCGCCTCCAGGACAACCTCATGCTCTTTTACACCGGCATCTCCCGCTTCTCCGCCGATATCCAGGAGAACACGGAGAAGGCCATCCAGAAAAAGGACAAGGTCGCCCAGCTGAGGGACATGCTCGCCCTCGTGGACGAGGCGCAGGACATCCTCGTGAGCAAGGAGCGCGATCTCAACGATTTCGGGCGCATGCTGGACGAGACCTGGCGGCTCAAGCGCGGCATCAGCGCGGGCATCTCCACCGACGGCATCGACGAGATCTACGCCCTGGCGCTGAAAAGCGGCGCCCTGGGCGGCAAGCTCCTCGGCGCGGGCGGCGGCGGCTTCCTCCTGTTCTACGTGGAGAAGGAGAAGCAGGCCCAGGTGCGCCGCGCCCTCTCGCAGCTGCTGTACGTGCCCTTCGCCTTCGAGACCAACGGCAGCGAGGTCACCTACTTCGCGCCGGAGACCTACGCGCTGGACGAGAACGTCCGAGACTGAAGGAGGAACGCCCTATGAAAGCCACCGCCCAGGCCAGTATCGATCTCGTCTGCCGGCGCTATCCCGCCCTGGAGGAATGCCGGGCGGACCTGCTCGCCGCGTGCGAGCTCCTCGCCGCCGCCTTCCGGGCCGGGGGCAAGCTCCTCGTCTGCGGCAACGGAGGCAGCGCCGCGGACAGCGCACACATCGTCGGCGAACTGATGAAGGGCTTCGTCCTTCCCCGCCGCCTGGGCGAGGGCTTCCGCCGCGCTCTTGAGGAGGGCGGCTGCGCGCAGGCCGAATACCTGGAGAAGAATCTCCAGGGCGCGCTGCCCGCTGTGAGCCTCGTGGGTGAAACGGCCCTGACCACCGCCTTCGCCAACGATCAGGCCCCGGAGCTCGGCTTCGCCCAGCAGGTGCTGGGGCTGGGCCGCCCCGGGGACGTGCTTCTGGGCATCACCACCTCCGGCAATTCCGCCAACGTCCTCTTCGCCGCGGACGTGGCGCGCGCCCGGGGCATGAAGGTCGTCGGCCTCACCGGCCAGGGCGGCGGCAAGATGGCGGCCAAATGCGACGTGTGTGTCGCCGTGCCCGCCCGGGAGACCTACCAGGTGCAGGAGTACCACCTGCCGGTGTACCACGCCCTGTGCCTGGCGCTGGAGGAAGAATTCTTCGGGAAGGAGTGACCCTGCATGGAAGCCATCGTGCTCGCGGGAGGCTTCGGCACGCGCCTCAGGCACGTCGTCTCCGACGTGCCCAAACCCATGGCGCCAGTGGACGGGCGTCCCTTCCTGCGCTATATCCTGGACGACCTGATCGCCAAGGGCGTCTCTCGCGTCGTTCTCGCCACGGGCTACAAAAGCGAGGTCATCCGCGAGGCGTTCGGGCCCTCCTACCGCGGCGCCGAGATCGTATATTCCAACGAGGACACGCCCCTGTTCACGGGCGGCGCGGTGAAAAAAGCCCTTGCCGTCTGCCGCGGGGAGGAGGTCTTCGTCATCAACGGCGATACTTTCTTCGACGTGGACCTGGCTGCCATGCGCGCGTTCAAGCGCGAGCGCGGGGCCGAGTTCGTCCTCGCCGCCAAGCCCATGCGGGATTTCGACCGCTACGGCACTCTCCTGCTCGACGGCGAAGGCCGCGTCCTCCGCTTTGAGGAAAAGCGTCCCACCGAGAGCGGGGTCATCAACGGCGGCGTGTACCTTCTGGACCGCGGCTTCCTTCGCGGAGTCCGGGAGGAGACCTTCTCCCTGGAAAAGGACGTCCTGGAAAAGGACACCGCCGCGCGGCGGCTGTACGCATTCCCCAGCGAGGGCTATTTCATCGATATCGGCGTCCCCGAGGATTACGCCCGCGCCCAGGAGGATTTCCGCTCGCGCCATCCCCTGAGCCCCGCGGCCTTTTTCGACCGAGACGGCACCATCAACGTCAACACCGGGCATCTCTACGAGCCGGAAAAGCTGGCCTTCATCGAGGGCCGACCGGAGATGATCCGCTCGTACAACGAGAAGGGCGTGCCCGTGATCGTCGTCACCAACCAAGCAGGCATCGCCAAGGGGCTTTACACCGAGGAACAGATGCGCCTGCTGCACCGCGTGATGAACGAACGCCTCCGGGCGGAATACTGCGCCCACGTCGACGCCTTCTATTTCTGCCCGCACCACCCGGATTACACAGGTCCCTGCTCCTGCCGCAAGCCGGAGCCCGGCCTCATCCTGCAGGCCATGCGCGAATGGGACGTCGACCCGGCGCAGGCGGTCCTGTACGGAGACAAGCCCTCGGACATGGAGGCCGCGCGCCGCGCCGGCATCCGAGGCGTACTCTTGGAGGGAAAAGATGCGTAAGCACAAATTCCTGATCATGCTCGCCGTGTTCCTCGTCATCCTCGCTGCGATGCCCTTTCTGCAGCTGGCCCTGCGCGGCGGGAGCCTCCGCCGCCTGCCGGGCTTCCGGCCTGAGGGGTATACCGAATTGGATCTGAGCCATGTCGGCTCCGACCGGGAGGGCATCGTCGCCGAATACGGCTACTATCCCGACGACCACTGGGTCGAGGGCAGCTGCGTCTTCTATATCCGCACGGGCGAAAAGGGGCTCATCACCCTGGAGATGTTCTATCCCTTCCCCCTGGAGGGCGGCGAGACCGGCCGCGCCAGCGTCGACGGTGCCGCGGCGGTCCCCTTCGAACTCGCGGGCGAGAGCACGACTCTCTCGCTGGAGGCCTCGCCCGGCGAGGTGCACCGGGTGAGCATTGAATGCGACTTCGCGCGGCAGCGGGATCCCGCTGACCGCCGCGCCCTGGCCTTCGTCCTCGCCGCCTGTGCGGGAGAATAAGGCCAAATACTGCAGAGAGGATCAGCAAAATGAGCGACTACCGGGCGGATCGCGGTCAGTTCCCTGTCTCACGGCGGGGAGCGCAGGTATTCTATACCCTGCTTGGCGCCGCCGCGCTGTTCCTGCTCGCGATTTGGCTGTACGGGCCGAGCAGGATGCATGGCCTGTATAATGATGATCTTCTGCTGTGCGAGGGGCGCATCAACACGCCCGCGTCGCAGTTTCTCTGGCTGTTCGAGCCGTATGAGAATAAATATCGGCCCGTGTTCAACGCCGTATTCATGGCGTTTTGGCATCTGTGCGGACGCAACTCCGACTCTATGCTCGGGCTGCTCCCCGTGCTGAACGCTCTCCTGGGCGTCGCGCTGTACCTCGTCTGCCAGCGGCTCTACCAGAGGCGGCCTCTCTCCATCGCCATTGGCGCGGTGTTCCTGCTCTCCCGGTTCGCGTACTTTTCAGTGACGCAACTGTTCGGCATCATGGAGATGCTCGCGCTGTTTCTGGGAATCGCGCTTCTGCTCTTGACTGTGGACTTCGTCCTGCACAAGCGGGACGGCTCGTTCTGGTGCGCCTTGGTCTGCTATCTTCTGGCAATGAATACCCACGAGCGCACGATGGTCTACTGCGTCGTCCTGATCGCGGGCGCATGCATGCGCATGAGCGAAAAGCGCATACGCCCCACCAAAAAACATCTAGTGCAGGCGCTGTGCGTCTTGGCG
>CACZOT010000038.1 GCA_902782795.1 uncultured Eubacteriales bacterium
CTCATCGTCAACGGCAACACCATGATCGAGAGCAACATCTTCTACAGCACGCCGGAGTATACGGGGTTCCTGGAGTATCCCGTCACCCTCGGCCAGGGCGAGTACTTCGTGCTTGCCGATATGCGCAGCGGCGGCGCGGACAGCCGCTTCTTCGGCCCGGTGCGCCAGGACGAGATCCTCGGCACGGTGATCACCATCGTGCGGCGCAACAATCTGTAAGAAAGGAGCCCGAACGGTATGGCGAACCATTCCCATGACGATCTGGAGAGGCCCGCGCCGCGCCAGGTGAAAAAGAGCGCGGTGGACGCCGTGCTCAGCGGGCTCATCAAGGGGGGCAGCGGCTTTGTCTCGCTGCTGTCCGGGCTGCTGGCCGCGGTACTAATCCTCTATTCCGGATACGTCATCTACGATTCCTTCAACACTCAGTACAAGGCCTACACCTCGGCGTGGGATCTGCTCAAATACAAGCCGGAGATCATCGAGGACAACCAGACGCCCCTTTCCGGCGCGAGCACGCTGGCCAGCATCAACCGGGATTACCGCGCCTGGCTCTCCGTGTACGATACCAGCATCGATTATCCCGTCGTCCAGGGCGAGAACGATCTCTACTACGCCTCGCACGACGTCTACGGCAACCCGAGCCTCACCGGCGCCATCTACCTGGCCGCCGGCAACAGCGCCGATTTTTCCGACAGCTATAACCTCGTCTACGGCCACCACATGGACAACGGCGCCATGTTCGGCGGGCTGGACAGCTTCCGCGGCCAGGGCTATTTCAACGCCCACCGCCAGGGTGTGGTCGTGGCCGGCGGCGAGGTCTACGACGTGACCTTCTTCGCCGTGGCCGCCACCGACGCATATGAGAGCCGCGTCTACAGCGTGGGCGACCGCATGGGAGACGTGCTCGCCTTCCTCGCCTCGGGCGGCGCGGGCGGCGTCGGCGTGGGCACGAACGTGCTCATCTACGACGCTTCCGTCCTCGAGGGCGCGGAAAAGGTGATCGCCCTGTCCACCTGCGCCTCCGCTGAGACGAGCGGCCGCCTCGTGGTCTTCGGCGTGATGAAGCGCCGCGAGATCACCACCTTCGTGACCGTCCTCAAGGTCTGGGACGACGACGATAACCGCGACGCCCTGCGTCCGGACAGCCTCACCCTCGAGCTCCTGGCCGACGGCGAGCGCACCGGCAAGACCGTTTCCCTCACCGAGGAGAACGGCTGGACCGCTACCCTGGAGCGCCTGCACGCGCAGAAGGACGGCGTGCGTATCGTCTACTCCTGGATGGAGACCGTGCCCGCGGGTTATACGCAATCCGCCTACGAGACCGAGGAGAACGTGCCCGCCGGGGACGATCTCGAGGTCGCCGAGGCCGCGCCGGGCAGCGTCACCACCATCACCAACACGCACGCTCCGGCCACCGTCACGCGCACCGTCACCAAGGTCTGGGACGACGATAACGACCGCGACGGCCTCCGCCCGGCCACGCTCACCGTCACACTGAACGCGGGCGGCGCGCCCGTGGGCACGGTGACGCTCAGCGCCGCCAACGGCTGGACCGGCGCCATCGAGGGCCTGCCCGTCAACGCGGGCGGCGCGCCCATCGCCTACGCCTGGACCGAGCCGGCCATCCCCGGCTACGGCCAGACCGGCAACGCCACCGTGGGCAACGCGACCACCATCACCAACGCGCACGCGCCGGAGACCGTCGATCTGACGGTGCAAAAGGTCTGGAACGATCAGGACAACGCCGCGGGCCGCCGTCCGGGTAGCCTGACCTTCTTCCTCATGGGCAACGGCCAGACGGTCGGACAGGCCGTCCTCTCCGAGGAGAACGGCTGGCAGGCGACCCTCACCGTGCCGCGCAGCGCGGGCGGCGCGCCTATCGACTACCGCTGGCTCGAACAGGCGGTGGCCGGGTACACCCTCGCGAGCGAGACCACCGAAGACGGCCTCACCACCGTCACCAACACCCCGATCCAGCGCCCGGGCGATCGCACGCCGCACACGCTCACCATCCGCTACCGCGCCATCACCGGCGAGCCCGTGGCTCCGGACATGGCGGATACCCTCCTGGAGGGCGACGCCTACGACGTCCTCTCGCCGACCGTTGCCGGCTATCGCTGCCTGCGGCCGCGCGTCACGGGCGCCATGCCGAACCGCGACGTGGTCTACACCGTGTTCTATGTGCCCGAGGGCGACGATACCGTCGTCATCGACGACTTCGAGAAGCCTCTGGGCCTGGGCGAAGTGATCATCAACACCGGAGACTGCTTCGAGTAAACAAAACGATCCGCACCTTGCCCTTTCCCGCCCCGCCGCACGCCGCGGCCCGGCGCGAAGGGGCAAGGAGCATCATGGAGAAAGGCGGCCAATGAAAAGCATGATCGGGATGAACAAGAGGATCGCGGCGCTCATAACGGCGCTCCTTCTCCTGCTGGGGCCCGTTCCCACCCTGGCCGACGCCCCCGCGGAGGAGCCCGAGCTCCCGCAGGAGCTGGTCGTTGCCAACCCCACCGCCATGAAGGGCGATTTCTTCACCATGCTCTGGGGCAATTCCACCAGCGATATCGACGTGCGCGCCCTGCTGCATGGGTACGATCTCATCCTGTGGGACGGCCAGAACGGCATGTTCGCCACGGATCCCTCCGTGGTGAGCGGCGTGTTCCCCACCGTGAACGAGGAGGGAGACCACACCTACATGCTCGTCCTGTACGACGATCTCTACTTCTCTGACGGCACCCCCATCACCGCCTGGGATTACGCCTTCTCCTTCCTCCTGGCGCTCTCGCCCGAGCTGGCGGCGACGGACGCCCGCCCCACGCGCACGGAGCACATCGTCGGCGCGGCGGAGTACGCGAATGGAGAGAGCAAGGTGCTCTCGGGCGTGCGCGTGCTCGCGGACGATACCCTGGCGATCACCCTGGACCACGAGTACCTGCCCTTCTTCTATGAGATGGCCCTGCTCGCCTGCCGCCCCTACCCGATCAGCGTGATCGCCCCGGGCGTGGCCGTGCGCGACGATGGCGTGGGCGTGTACCTCGCCAACGAGGACGAGACCATCGCCGCGCCCGTCTTCACCGCGGAGCTCCTGCGCAAGACCGTGCTCGACCCGGAGACCGGCTACCGCTCCCACCCCTCGGTGGTCAGCGGCCCGTACACTCTGGCCTCCTGGGACGGCGTCACCGCGGAATTCGACATCAACCCCTATTTCAAGGGCAATAAGGACGGCGACCGGCCCTCCATCCCGCATCTTGTCTACACCCTCGCGGACAACGAGGACATGGTCGAGAAGATCGAAAGCGGCGAGATCGGCCTGCTCAACAAGGTCACCAACGCCGATTCCATCACGGCATGCATGGCCCTCGCCGCCCAGGGCGATATCATGATGAGCGCCTATCCCCGCACAGGGCTAACCTACATTTCCTTCGCCTGCGAAAAGCCCGCCGTGGCCTCGCGGGCGGTGCGCCAGGCCATCGCCTGGTGCATGGACCGCAACGAGGCGCTCGCCGATTACGCGGGCTTCTTCGGCCTGCTGGTGGACGGGTACTACGGCATCGGCCAGTGGATGGTCGGCGTGGTCAACGGCACCACCGCCGCGCCCGTCGAGCCGCCCGAGGACGAGAGCGACGCGGAGGCCATGGCCGCCTACGAGGCGGACCTGCTCGCCTACGAGGAGCTGAGCCTCGACAACCTCACGACCTACACGCTGGATACCGCCGCGGCCGCCGCCCTCCTGGACGGGGACGGCTGGGCCCTCAACGCGGATGGCCTGCGCGAAAAGGAGATCGACGGCGAGAAGGTCGTGCTGGATCTGGTGATGGTCTACCCCGAGGGCAACGAGATGGCCGAGATCTTCGAGGAGCTGCTCGTGCCCAACCTCGCCGAGGTCGGCATCCGCCTCACGCTCGAGCCCATGCCCATGGTCGAGCTGCTGCAGCAGTATTACAAGCGCGAGGACCGCTCCATGGATATGGTTTATCTGGGCAGCAACTTCGAAACGACCTTCGACCCCAGCGTCAGCTTCCTCGTCGATGAGGAGGGCCGCCCCAATTGGTCCTACACCAACAACACCGACGAGGAGCTCTGGCAGCGCGCCGTCGATATGCGCCGGACCGAGCCTGGCAACATCCTGGAATACTGCCAGAAGTGGGTCGCCTTCCAGGAGCGCTTCAATGAGTCGCTCCCCATGCTGCCTATCTATTCCAACATCTACTTCGATTTCTACCCTGCGATCCTGCGCGATTACGCCGTCTCCGAGAACTGCACCTGGTCCGAGGCCATCGTGCCCGCCTACTTCGCCTACGATGTCGCGGAGGAGTCCGAGTAGCGGGGGGACGGGGGAAGGGCGGGGCTCCGCCCCGCGCCCTGCTCAAGGGCCGAAGGCCCTTGAGAATCCCATCATGGGGAAGGGCTTTATTCTTTGCGAAAGCGGCTTCAGGCCAAAGGAAAGGGCTTCGGGATCCTTCTCTAAGGATCCCGAAGCCCATGCTTTATTGTATCCCCCAGGAAAGGGGTCCAGAGGGCGGAGACTCCTGGCGTGTCCCCCGGAATCGCGTTACTTCCGCGTGGCGGCGATGCCCTGCTCGATGGCGCTGCGGTTGAGCGGGATGAGCTTTTCCTTGGCCGGACCGAGCTTATGGCGCAGGGATTCGACCAGCGTCTCGGTATCGAACATCTCCGTCGCGCCGACGAACGCGCCGAGCATGGCCATGTTGGCGACGCGGGCGTTGCCCAGGCCCGAGGCGATCTCGTTGCAGGGCACGGCGATGGCGCGGATATCCTCGCGGGAGGGCTTTTCCTCGATGAGAGAGCTGTTGTAGAGCAGCAGGCCGCCCGGCACGAGGGCCTTCTCGAAGAGCTTCATGGAGGGGTAGTTCATGGCGATGACGCAGGTGGCTTCCTCCACGCGGGGGGAGCCGACGGGCTCATCCGCGATGACCACGTGGCAGTTGGCGCTGCCGCCGCGCATCTCCGGGCCGTAGGAAGGGAGCCAGGAGACCTCCTTGCCCTGGAGCATGCCGGAGTACGCGAGCAGCTGGCCCATGAGCAGAACGCCCTGGCCGCCGAAGCCGGCGATGATGATCTGGTTCGTCATGCGTCACACCTCCTTGTACACGCCCAGCGGGTAGTAGGGGATCATGTTCTCTTCCAGCCACTTGAGCGCCTCGGTGGGCGTCATGCCCCAGTTGGTGGAGCAGGTGGACAGGACCTCGACCATGGAGAACCCTTTGCCCTCGACCTGGTTGCGGAAGGCCTTGGTGATGGCCTTCTTGGCGGCGATGACGTGCTTGACGTCGTGCACGGAGACGCGCTCGATGTAGCTCGGGCCGGTGAGGGTGGCGAGCATCTCGGAGACGCGCAGCGGGTTGCCGTTGCGCTCCACGCTGCGGCCCAGGGGAGAAGTGGTCGTCTTCTGGCCGATCAGCGAGGTCGGGGCCATCTGGCCGCCGGTCATGCCGTA
>CACZOT010000039.1 GCA_902782795.1 uncultured Eubacteriales bacterium
AAGCGGCTTATCGCCAAGGGTCTGGCTCAGGATCCGCGCGTCCGGGCCGCCATCGAAGGCCACAAGCTGGTCGTCCTCGCGGGGACGACGAACGGCTACCTCATGGAGGAGCTCTGCCCCGGCTTCGACAAGCGCCTCTTCTTCCGCGGCGTGACCGTCGCGCCCGGCGCGAAGCTGCCCGTAAAAGAGCGCGCGTTCGATTGCGTCCTCACCCGGGACGGGCTCGACACCAGCCGCGATATCTTCTCCGTCCTCCCGGAACTCGCGCCTGGCGACGTTCTCGTCAAAGGCGCGAACGCTGTGTATCTGCCCGAACGGCAGGCGGGCGTGCTCATCGGCAGCGATAACGGAGGCACCATCGCCGCCTGCACGACCGCGGTGATGGGCAAGCGTGTGGAGCTGATCCTGCCGGTCGGCGTGGAAAAGCGCGTGGATGAGCCCATCGACCGGCTGGTCCAGCGCGTCAACGCAGCCGACGGAGCGGGCCCGCGCCTCTGGAGCGCCGCCGGGCGCGCTTATACCGAGCTGGACGCCATCGAGGCCCTTACAGGCGCGAAGGCTTCCCTCGCCGCCGCGGGCGGGATCTGCGGCGCGGAGGGCGCGTCCTGGATCCTGTGCGAGGGCGCGCCGGAGCAGATCGCCGCCTGCGTGAAGCTGATGGGATCCGTCGCCGCCGAGCCGGCGTTCGCGTTCTGAGTTCTCCTGTTTATAAAACAGACTCCGGTCTATTTAGACCGAAGTCTGTTTTGTTGCGCCGGAATACACCCTCCCGCCCTGAAAAACATCGATTTCGCCCCAGCTGTTAACCTTTCGTTGCTCGACAAGCGGCCCTCCCCGGGGCTATAATGACATGAAAACCGTATCGGAAGGAGGCGTGGGGCGTGGAATGGATCGCCAGCGCCGCGTTCGGCCTGGAAGGGCCTGTTGCGAGCGAGCTGCGCGCCCTGGGCCTGAAGGACGTGCGCCCCCAGGATACGGGCGGCGTGCGCTTCTCCGGGACGGGCGCCGATGCCTTTCGCGCCGATCTCTGGCTGCGCTCGGCGGACCGCGTGCTGCTCGTGGCGGCGGAGGGAGAGGCGCGCTCCTTCGAAGAGCTCTTCCAGCTCGCGGGCGGCTTTGCCTGGGAGAAGATCCTCCCCCGCGACGCCCGCTTCCCCGTGCGCGCCCACTGCGCGCGCTCGCAGCTGATGAGCCCGTCCGATTGCCAGGCCATCGTCAAAAAGGCCGTGGCAGACCGGCTCAGCCGCGCGTATCGCCTGAAATGGCTGCCCGAGGACGGCGCTTCCTTTGCCATAGACGTCTCCATCCGGCGGGATCGGGTCCTGCTGTGCCTGGATACCTCCGGCGACGCCCTCAACCGCCGCGGCTACCGTACCTGGAACGGCGAGGCTCCCCTGCGTGAAACGCTGGCGGCCGCCCTGGTGCGCATGAGCCCCTGGCGGCCTGGCATGGCCTTCTGGGACCCCATGTGCGGCACGGGCTCCATCGCCCTGGAGGCGGCGCTCATGGCGGCGGACCGCGCGCCGGGGCTCGTGCGTCCCTTTGACATCGAGCGCTGGCCGCTCCTGCCCGCGAAGGAATCTGCGCACATTCGCGCCGAGGCGGAGGAGCGCTTCCGGCAGGGCATGGAGAGGGAGTTCCTCATCGGCGGTTCGGATATCGACCCGGAGCCTCTGGAACTGGCCCGGCGGCACGCCAAACAGGCCGGCATGGAGAGCCGCGTCACGCTCCGGCAATGCGACGCGCGCGATCTCGTCCTGCCCGCCGAGCGCGGCGTGATCGTCACCAACCCGCCCTACGGCGAGCGCCTCGGCGACCGCAAGACCGCCCAGGACGCCGCCGCTGCTCTCGGCGCCTTATGGCGCAGGAACCCGGGCTGGACCGTCTGCGCTATCTCTCCGGAAAGCGGCTTCGAGCGCGCCTTCGGACGGCGGGCGGACAGGAGACGCCGCCTGTACAACGGCCGCATCGAGTGCGAATATATGACCTTCCTCTCGCAAAACCAGCAAAAACGCGATCTGTAGACCCCAAAACGGAGGTGCCCGAAATGATCGGAAAGGCGATTTTCAACAAAGCCCCCCTGCCGCCGAACCAGCTTGCTCCCCTGCCCCTCGGCGCGATCCGTCCGGAGGGCTGGCTGCTGGAGCAGCTGCGCGCCTGCGCGGACGGCCTCACCGGCCATCTGTGGGAATTCTGGCCGGACGTGAGCGAAAAATGTGCCTGGCTGGGCGGCGACGGCGACGGCTGGGAGCGCGCGCCCTATTATCTGGACGGCCTCGTCCCCCTGGCCTGGGAGCTGGACGACGAGCGTCTGCAGGAGGTCTGCCGCCGCTATATCGAGGCCATCCTCGCCTCGCAGCGGGAGGACGGCTGGTTCGGCCCGGAATCCAACAGCGATTACTGGCCGAACATGATCGTCCTCAAGGTGATGATGCAGTACTTCACCGCCACGGGCGACAAGCGCGCCCTGAGCTTCATGGACAAATACCTCAAATATGAGTACCGCACCATCGAGGACGAGCCCCTGTGCGATTGGGCCGTGGCCCGCGCCCAGGAGAACATGCTCGCGGCGGAGTGGCTCTACAACCTCACGGGGCAGAAGTATCTGCTGGAGCTTCTGCGCAAGCTGCGCGACCAGAGCCTGGATTGGACCAACCATCTCCACTCCTTCCCGCACATCCGCGCCATGAGCCGCGCCTTCACCTGGGAAAGGCTGCGCAACGGCCGCCAGGGCGAGCAGAGCACCCTCAAGGGCACGGACCGCCCCTATTTCGCCACGCAGTACCATCTCTCCCACGGCGTGAACGTCGCCATGGCCCTCAAGGCCCCCGGCGTGGTGAGCATGTTCAAGAGCGGTTATAAGGAACAAAACGCCTTCCGCGCCGGCTGGCAGAAGCTGATGAAGCACCACGGCGTGGCCACGGGCATCTTCACCTGCGACGAGCATCTCAACGGCGACAGCCCCGTGCAGGGCACCGAGCTGTGCGCCATCGTGGAGGCCATGTTCTCCATGGAGACGCTGATCGGCCTGGGCAATTTTGACCAGGACCTGCCCGATATGCTCGAAAAGCTGGCCTTCAACGCCCTGCCCGGCGTCACCACCGCGGACATGCGCTCCCACCAGTACGACGAGCAGGTCAACCAGGTGCGCGCGACGGTCGAGCCGCGCAACTGGTACAACAACGGCGACGACAGCAACATCTACGGCCTGGAGCCGCATTTCGGCTGCTGCACGGCCAACATGCACCAGGGCTGGCCGAAGTTCGTCTCCCACCTGTGGTACGCCACCGCCGACGACGGCCTCGCCGCCGTCAGCTACGCCCCCTGCGCCGTGCGCTTCCACGCGGGCGGAGTGCCGGTGCGCCTCAAGGTGGATACGGTCTACCCCTTCGGGCAGACGGTGCGCATCTCCGTCACGCCCAAGGCCCCGGCCGATTTCCCGCTGTACCTGCGCGTTCCCCGCTGGGCCAAGGACGCCCTCATCCACCTGCCCGACGGCGAGATCATGAGCGTCGTCTCCGGCGAGACGGCCTGCCTGCGCCGCGTATGGAACGCGGGCGACGAGGTGCGCATGGAGCTGCCGATGGAGCCGCGCGTCACGCGCTGGTACCACCGCAGCGCCGCCGTGGAGCTCGGGCCGCTGCTCATGGCCTTCCGCCCCAGGGAGAACTGGGTCAAGCTCGTAGACCGGCCCTTCTCCTGCGATTGGCAGGTCACCACAGACGAGAAATGGAACTGGGCCCTTTTCGCCGAAGAGCCCATGAAGGCCGTGTTCCAGCCGGAACACGTCTCCGCCTTCGGCCAGGGCCAGAGCGCCGTGAAGGTCTGCTGCAAGGCCGCCCTCGCCCCGGGCTGGGAGATGGAGAAGGGCAGCGCCGCGCCGCCGCCCGTGCTCCCGGAGATCGACCCGGAGAGTGTTACCACCATCGAGCTCGTTCCCTTCGGCGACACGGGCCTGCGCATCGCCCAGTTCCCCACCGCCGCCGAGCCCACCGCCTGAGCGCGCGTTCGCTCCCGAAAGCACGGTTTTCAGACGCCCCCGCGCGGGTTTGGAACCTGTATCTATTGACGGTGCACACAGCCGCGTGGTATCCTTATAGTGTCATCAAAGCGCGGGTACGCCGCGCCAGAATACAACGATAAATAGGAGTGATCACCTCATGAAGACCAAGCTCACCCGTCTCCTGGCCGTCCTGATGAGCGTTTTGATGCTGGCCCTGCCCACGCTCGCCAGCGCGGAAGCGTTCGAGATCTACGCGACTATTTCCGACCCGAAGCTGTCTGTCGGCGAGGCGACGATCGACCTGGCCGGCCTCTCCCTGGAGTGCACCGCCGAGCAGGCTGAGGACGCCACCTCCCTGCTACTGAACCTGCTCGCCTCCGGCCAGAAGGCCGTCTCCGTGCACGCCGCCTTCGGCGAGAAGGGCATCCAGGCCTACATCGAGGGCATGTCCAGCGCCTTCGTCGTCTCTCCGGAAGCCATCAAGGCCCTCGGCGAGCAGATGATCCAGGCCTCCGGCATGTCCGGCATGCTGGATATGAACAAGCTCGGCTCCTTCGACCTCTCCACCATGATCAGCGAGGAAGCGCTCGGCAAGTTCATGAACACCGTGCAGCAGTTGGCCTCCGAGGTCATCCAGGGCGAGCCTGTCGAGGACAAGTTCGTCACCCTGTCCGGTGCTGAAGTCGCCGCCTCCCGCATCGATTTCAAGGTCACTCCCGAGCATCTGGCCGCCATCGTGGACGCTGAGATCGAGCTCATCGAGTCCAGCCCCATTTCCGAGCAGATCCACACCGCCCTTGAGCAGCAGGGCCAGGACGCCCCGCTCAAGGACCTCGTGAACGTCGATCCCGACAACCTGCCTACCATCGAAGGCTCCATCTTCTACTCCACCGAGTCCCAGGATCTCCATGTGGAAGGCTCCGTCACCGTCGATGAGAGCTCCGCTCCCCTCACCATCGATTTCTCCCAGACCGACGAAGGCACTTTCGCCACCGGTTCTCTGAAGCAGCCGGACGAGGGCTCCCAGGAGCTTGCCTTCCAGTTCTCCGCCACGCCCAGCACCGCCGTTGAGATCGAGGCGGTCGTCAATGGTGAAATCGGCCTGTACGACCACACCGACGACGGCGTCGAGACCATCTTCTGCTTCACCGTTTCCGCTTACGCTGAGCCCGCCGGCAACGACAGCGTGACCCACTACCTCCTGCTCAACGGCGAGGCCGAAGACAACACTTTCTCCTTCTCCTTCACCACCTGCAACGATCCGGAGAACGAATCCGTCGTGCTCGCCTTCTCCGCTGACAGCGACGGCGAGAAGGCGGTCTTCAGCCTCGACTTCAACGGCAAGGCCGTCCAGTCCGACAAGGCTTTCGGCCACGAGGGCATCCTGAGCCTTTCCGTCGAATCCAACGGCCAGGCCGTCAGCTTCCAGACCGGCCTCGCCTTCGGCGTGTGCACCGCTGAGGATTCCATCGCCTTCGACTTCTCCGGGCTGCCGGCCATCGACGTGACCTCCATCACCGAGGAGTCCGCCGAGGGTCTCCAGAACGAGCTGATGGGCATCGTCCAAAACGCTCTTGGCGCTCTGATGCAGGTGCCCGGCGTCGCCGCCCTCATGAGCTCCATGCAGGCCCAGGGCTGAGCATAACCCAGTAGCCTTACGATCGCAAGACAAAAAGCCTGTCCCGGAAACCACCGGGGCGGGCTTTTTCGTTTCCCTGTCGGCGCCCGGCTTCATCAAAAAGGGGTTCCGGCTTCCTGAAAAGCAGGACGCCGGAACCCTTTGCTTGTCCTCCGGACGGCTTTCTGTGATCGCGCGCCCCGCCAACGGCGCGGCCCCTACTGCGTGACCAGCGCGATCTTCCTTTGCGCCATTTCCTCTGCGCGGGCGATGTACTCGTCGATGTTGCGCACGTTTGGCGCGCGCTCGATGCGCTCGTCGCGCCCGCCGTCGTCCCGCCCCGGGAAGAGCCACTTGGAGATGGCCCCGGCCCCGAAGGCCAGCACAGGCGCAGTCTCCTCCATGTTGTCGATATTGTAGAGGCACGCGCAGCCGGGCTTGGCATAGCCGACGTTCTCCAGGTTGCCGGCCATGTATTTCTGGCGATAGAGGTAATAGGGCCGATAGCCCGCCCCCTCCAGCAGGGCGCGCGCCTCCTCGACCATGCGCTGGGCCTCCTCGGGCGAGGATTGGCGGTAGCGCTGCTCGTTGAGCTTGGAGGAATGCTTGATGGCCAGGGCGTGCACGGTGATGCTCTCCGGCGCGAGCGCGACGGCCTGCCGGATAGAGGAGACGAGGTCCTCCCGCCCCTCGCCGGGCAGCGCGGCGATGAAATCCATATTGATATGGCCGAAACCCATCTCCCGCGCAAGGGCGAAGGCGCGCAGGGTGTCCTCGCTGGTATGCGCGCGGCCCACGCGGCGCAGGGTCTCGTCATGGAAGGTCTGCGGATTGACGCAGATACGGCCGATGCCCATCTCCCGCAGCATGGCCAGCTGCGCGCGGTCGATGGTATCCGGACGGCCGGCCTCCACGGTCCATTCGCGCGCGCCGGGGTAGAGGCGCTGCGCGGCCTCGATCACGCGGCGCAACTGCTCCGGAGCGATGGCCGTGGGCGTTCCCCCGCCGATGTACCCCGCCCGCAGCCGCAGCCCGCGCTCCCGCGCCATTTCGGCGCAGAGCTCCATCTCCCGGATGAGGGCGTCCACATAGGGGACAACGCGCCGGCCGTCGCCCAGCTCGCCCGCGGCGAAGGAACAGTAGGTGCAGCGCGTGCGGCAGAAGGGGATGCCCGCGTAGAGGTCGAATTCCTTCGGCTCGCGGCCGATCAGCCCTTCCTGCATGGCAAGGATCTCCGCCAGGAGGCCCGTGCGGCTCTCGGAGACGTAGAAGGTATCCCGCAGCCAGCTGCGCCCTTCCTCGACCGTCATTCCCTTCTCGAGAGCCTCGTAGAGGAGCCTGGTGGGGCGGATGCCTGTGAGCGAGCCCCAGGGCGGCAGCTTTTCCACCGTGGCGCCGAGCAGTTCGAACAGGCAGGTCTTGGCGGCGCGCTTGACGGCGCGCTTCTCCGCCAGAGGGCCTCCCTCCCCCGCAGCGGCCCGCACCTCCCGCACGAGGAGGCCGCCCTCTTCGCGGCACAGGCGCGAAAGAGCGCCGCCGCGCGGAAGATCCCCTTCCAGCGTGCAGCGCTCGAGGAGGGTCTCCCCCTCCTGGGCATGGGTATGGCGCAGGACGATCCCGCCCGCGTCCGGGCGCACCTCGCACGGCCCAAGCAGGAGCCGCACCACGTCCGCAAGGTCGTTTTGGAACTGGGGCGTGTTCGTCTCCAGGCGCACCGCGTTCATGCGCGGCCTCCGCGCTGCTGATAGGTGCGCATGACGCCCACGCCGCCGTGGCCGGGGAGGATCTGCGTTTCGCCGGGCAGCTGAAAGAGCATGCGCAGCGATTCCTTCATGTCGGGAAGGCTGCCGTGCTCGAAATCCGTGCGACCGAAGCCGTATTCGAAGATGGTGTCCCCGGAGAAGAGCAGGTTCTGCTCCGGCAGGTACAGGCAGACGCCGCCGGGGGTATGGCCGGGCGTATGGAGAACGCGCAAGGGCAGGCCGCAAGGGGCGTAGACGCCGCCGGGAAGCTCGTCCAGGAGGATATCCGGATCGCAGGGCACGAAGTGGTCCAGGCCGGTCTCCTCCGTGCAGAGGGCGGCCTTGCCGTCGCGGAGCATATAGGCGTCCGCGGAATGGATGGCGATGCGCGCCCCGGTGAGGCTGCGGATGTGATACGCGCCGATGACGTGGTCAAAATGGCCGTGGGTGCAGGCGATATCCGTGAGCTTGCGGCCGCTCTTTTTCACGGCCTGCAGGCAGCGCATGGGGTCGTCGCCGGGATCGATGAGCAGGGCGTCTTCCCTGTCCTCGCGCCAGACGAGCCATGCGTTGGCTTCATACGGGCCGCAGACGATCTTTTCGATATGCAAAGAAGCCATGTTCAAAAACCCTTTCTGCTGTCCAGCAGGATCGTTACGGGGCCGTCGTTGACCAGGCGCACCAGCATGTGCGTCTGGAAGCGGCCCGTCTCCACGGGGATGCCCTTTTCGCGCAGCTGCCGCGCCATCTCCTCAAGCATGGGCGCGGCCTTCTCCGGGCGCTCCGCATTGGAAAAGCTGGGGCGGCGGCCGTGGCGCGCGTCGCCCAGCAGCGTGAACTGCGAGACGAGCAGGATCGCCCCGCCCACGTCCTGGACGCTCCGGTTCATCTTGCCCTGCTCGTCTTCAAAGACGCGCAGGCCCGCGAGCTTTTCCACGATATAGCGGATATCCGCCTCGCCGTCGCCCTCCTCGGCGCCGACCAGGGCCATGTAGCCCAGGCCGATCGCCCCGGTGAGCTCGCCCTCGCTCGTCACGGAGGCCTCGGTCACTCTCTGTACCACGCAGCGCATATCTTCTCTCCCGCTCTCTCAGGTGATGGGGCGGAACACCTCGATGACGTCCGAGCGCTTGCGCAGCTGGCGGATGATGTTCTCCAGCTGCTGGGTATTTTTGATGCTCAGCGTCAGGTTGATGCCCACGGTCTTGTTCTTATCGGTGCGCGCGGAGATGGCCACGATGGGCACCTCCAGGTTGTAGAACAGGTGGGAGATGTCGGCCAGAAGGCCGGGGCGGTCGTAGGCGTGGATCTGGATATCCGCGTCGTAGGCGGCCTGGCTGTCGCCCTCCCAGGCGACCTGGATCATGCGCGCGCCTTCGGCTTCGGCGCCGCGCATGTTCACGCAATCGGCCCGGTGCACGCTGACGCCGCGCCCGCGCGTGATATAGCCGACGATCTCGTCGCCCGGCAGGGG
>CACZOT010000040.1 GCA_902782795.1 uncultured Eubacteriales bacterium
CCTTGCCATCACCACCATCCTCGGGTATACCGCCATGAGCGGCGCCGTGGGCGGCGGCGGCCTGGGCAACGTGGCCATCTCCATCGGCTACAGCCGCTATAAGTACGCGGTGCTCTATATGGCCATGATCGTGCTCGTGCTCGTCGTGCAGGTGTTCCAGACGATCGGCTCGCACCTCGCGGCCAAGCTCGACAAGCGCGGGAAGCACTGAAGCGGCGAGGCGTTTCTCCGGCGGGAGACGCGCCGGGAGGCTCCGCCCTCTGCTCTCCTGGCAGGGGGAATGATTCCCCCTGGGCCCCTCAATTAGGGCAATAATATCAAACGGGCCCAGGTATCCTTCCGCCAGGATACCTGGGCCCGTTTGATTTCGAGAGAACCGTTTGCGTATATTGAAAATCAATCCCCCAAGATGGGATTCTTAAGGGTTCTTGGATCCTTAAGCGGGAGTCCAGAGGGCAGCGCCCTCTGGCGTCTTCCTGCCCAGAACCTCCTCTCCAAAAAAGAAAAAAGCCGCGCGTCAGCGCACGGCCGCCTTCTTCTGCCCGGCGAAGAGGCGTTTATAGAGGGAAGGCGCGCGGTTCTTGTCGCGAATGGCTTCGGCGCTGGCGAACGCGGCGCGGTACTGGGCGTTCTCCGGGCGTTGGCGGGTAGCGATGCCGAAATACAGCACGGCCTTTTCGATCTCTCCCAGGCGGAGGAGGACCGCGCCGAAGAGATAGTTCCACTCGGCGGAGCGCTGCTCCATGCGCATGAGCGCCTGGCGTGCCGCGGAGAGCTGGCCCATCTCCATGAGGCGGCGGGCGTCGGCGATCTGCTCGCGCTCGCCGGAGAGGCCGGAGGCGTACATGCGGCCCGCCTCGCCGGAGACGATGGCGCGGTGCGCCTCGTTGATCTCGGCCATCTTCTGCTCGGCCCACATGCGCTCCGGACCGTTGGCGAAGCGGTCGGGATGCCAGCGGCGGGCCATCTGGCGATACGCCTGACGCACTTCGTCCTCGGTCGCGCCGGGTTTGAGGCCGAGCGTCTCGAACGGATCCGCCATGCGTTTCGCCTCCCTCTGAAAAGATATATGCAGTATAACACGGGCGCGTTGCTTTGTCATGTCGTTTTGCTTTTTTTTACGTTGTGTTTCCCGGAAAGCCGCAAAGCGGGGCGGATTTTCCCTCTGCGCGCGCTTGCCAGAGCGGCCTGGAGGGAGTACAATAGAGAGACAGAGTTATGCATTTATGCATCCGCGCCGGGGTATACCTGGCGGAAAGGACACGGACAAAGTGAGCGAATCTTCTTCCAAGAGGCGCGCGGGGGGCCGTCCATCGCGCCCATCCCGCAGGGAATACTCCGGGCGGCGCGTGGCGCTGTGGCTGCTCCTGTGCTTCCCGGCCGGGCTGTTCTTCATGTGGTCGGACCGCTGCCGCTGGAACCGCTTCGTCAAGACGGCCGTCTCGGTCGTGATCGCGGCGGTGCTGGTGGTGATCGTCCTGCCCCAGACCCAGCCGCCCGAGCGCGTGCGCGGCGGCGTGGAGCTGGTGGACGCGGACGAGAGCCTCGTCGGCCCGCAGCCGACCGACGGCTTCGACCGCATCGACCTGTACTCCTACAACGTCACCAGCGAGAGCGTGCTCGCGGAGCCGGAACCCACGCCGGAGCCGATCTACGTCTGGTGCAACGACGGCGGTAAATACTACCATTCCGAGGATTGCGAATACGTCCAGGGCCGCCGCACCACGGTGCGCGTGCCGCTGCTGCAGGCGCTGAACGCGGGCTATCAGCAGTGCCCGCAGTGCAACGCGCCCGAGGCGTACTGACCTTTGCCCGGCTGGGGCAGGCGGACGATCACCTCGATATGGTCCTCTTTTTCCACAACGCGGCTGGCGGCAGGGACCCCGGCCGCGTTGAGTTTTTTTACGGCCGCCAGCACGGCGTTGACCCAGAGCCGCCCGTCGCGGCAGTCGCTTGCGGGCAGGCGCCTCCTCCCTTCGAGGAGGCGGTCCACCAGGCTTCCCAGGGCGCGCACGCTCAGGCGGCGGGAGAGGGCTTCGGCCAGGGCCTTTCTCCGCTCCGGCCCTTCCGGCAGGCGCAGCAGTTCCCGAGCGTGCCGCTCGCTCAGCCCGCCCTGGACGATGCGGCCGCGGGTCTCCTCGTCCAGCTGACACAGGCGCATCTTGTTGGAGATGGCGGAGACGCTCTTGCCCAGGCGGCGGGCCAGCTCCTCCTGGGTGAGGCCGTGCTCGCGCACGAGGCGGCGATAGGCGTCGGCCTCCTCGAAGAAGTGCAGCTGCTCTCGCTCCAGGTTCTCCGCCAGGGCGATGAGCGCGGCCTCCAGGTCGAACGCCGGCGTGACGATGGCGTCCGCGTGGGTGCGGCCCAGCATCTTCAAGGCGCGCAGGCGGCGCTCCCCAGCGATGAGCTCCCATCCGCCCGAGGCGCTGCGCCGCACCACCAGGGGCGAGAGCAGACCGTGGCTGCGGATGGACTGCGCCAGCTCCGCGATGCCGCTCTCGTCGAAGGCGCGCCGCGGCTGGAACGGCCCGGGCCGCACTTCGCCCAGCGGCAGCCAGGCCATCTCCCTTCCCTCGCCGCGGCGGCAGGTGTTCAGTTCGCTGCCAACAGGCATGTCCCGCGCCTCCCCTCTTCCTTCCGCTGGCAAGTATATTCCGCCGCCCGGGCGGGCTTGACCGTGCGACAGGAATATCGCCCCGGGCGCGAAAGGGGCTCCACCCTGTGAAATACACGCCCGCTTTTCGCGGGAGGGATCAGCATGGGGATCCGCTGGGGATACGCCAGGGGGAATGATTCCCCCTGGACCCTCAATTAGGGGAAACAATAAAAATGGCTCCTGTATCCCGTTGCAAGGGTACTGGAGCCCATTTCTTTTCGAGAGAAGTGCTTTGTTTATGTATTACGGAAATCCCCCAATATGGGATTCTTAAGGGACAATGTCCCTTAAGTGGGGTCCAGGGGCAGAGCCCCTGGCGTATCCCCAAGGCGGACCTCCGCGGATCACTCCGTGCCCAGATAACGCTTAAGCTCGAGGATATACTTCTCCCCCACGTTGCTGACGAGGCTGTTGCGGCGGGTGACATAGCCGATCTCCATGATCCCGGCGCTCTCCTGGTCTTCGGAGAGGTAGGGCACGGCGATGTAATCCTCACCGTTGAGCTCTTCGCAGATGATGCCGGAGCAGAGCGTGTATCCGTTGACGCCGACCATGAGGTTGAGGACGGTCGCCCTGTCGCAGCACTTGATGATGCGCGGGTACTCGTTGGTGGAGAGGATCTCCTCGGAGAAATAGAAGCTGCTGGCCTCGCCCTGCTCGAAGGAGAGGCAGGGGTACGGGGCCAGGTCGGCGAAGCTGATGGCCTCGCGCCTGGCGAGGGGATGCTCCTTCCAGAGGTAGACGTAGGCACGGCAATCGATCAGGTGGGTAAAGCGCAGCCCGTGCTCGGCCAGGAGCTTTTCGAGCGGCCTGCGGTTGAACTCGTTGAGGTAGAGGATGCCGATCTCGCTGCGGGAGGAGGCCACGTCCTCGATGACGTCGCGCGTGCGCGTTTCACGGATGGCGAATTCATATTCGAGCACGTCGAAAGTGCGCGTCAGCTCCACGAAGGCCTTGACGGCGAAGGAATAATGCTGCGTGGAGACGGCGAACTTCTGGCGGCGGCGGCCGGTCTTGCCGTAAGCCTCCAGGAGGCTGTCGTAGCTCTCGAGCACGGCCCGGGCGTGGGGCAGGAACTCGATGCCGTCCGCGGTCAGGGTCACGCCGCGGCCCGTGCGGTTAAAGATGGTCGCGCCGATCTCCTTCTCGAGCTCCTTGACGGCGTTGGTGAGGCTGGGCTGCGCCGCGAAGAGCGTTTCCGTGGCCTTGCTGAAGGAGCCCGTTTCCGCGATGCGCAGCACGTAGCGCA
>CACZOT010000041.1 GCA_902782795.1 uncultured Eubacteriales bacterium
GGGGACCGCGGCGTTGCTTCCAACTACGCGGCTTCCGCATATGAGCCCAAGCCCAAGTTTGTTCTGAGCGCTTCCTCCGATTATAAGAAGGAGATCATGTCTTTCATCGATCTGGGTTTCATTCCGGAGAACGGCGTCCAGCTCAACTACGGCCCCATCGGCACCGTGCTTTCCGAGACGGACGACGGCATTGTCATGAATAACCCGCCCGAGGGCATGTCCTGGAACGATTGGAAATACAAGTATGCTGTCAACGGCGGCTGGCCGCTTCTGGGCGACGAGACGTTCGAAGGCCTGTTTGCCGAGATCCCGCCGTGCGATTCCGTGAAGGTCGGCTTGGTCGAGGTCAACGAGCCGTATCAGTTCACCAACTCCATCCCCGCCCTCAAGTTCACCGACGAAGAGAACGATGAACTGTCCATCGTCCAGACCGACGTTGAGACCTTCGTCACCAAGAAGGTCGTCGAGTGGTTCGCCAACGGCGGCGTCGAAGAGGAGTGGGACAGCTACATCACCGAGCTGCACAACATGGGCGTTGATACCTATATCGCAATCTACCAGGCCGCTTACGATCGCATCAAGTAAGTGAAGTCCAAGCGCCCTGCTCTTTTGCAGGGCGCTTTTCTTTACGACGGACGGAAGGGAACGGATATGACAGATCTGCGCATTGGCACGTTACTGGAAGCAAGACGCACGCTGCAGCACATTCCGGCGCTGACACAGAACGGTTTTGAGTGCTTTGAGATCTCGTTCAACGAATCGACGAGCGGGCTCGATCTGCCGGAAATCGCCAAGCGTGTAAAGGACGATCTGGCGGATTCCGGCGCGGTGATCTCTTCGCTGGGCATCTACGCCAACATCCTGGACGGCACGGGAATCCATGCGGATTCCCTCCGCAGCATGGAGGAGATCATCGATTGCTCACACCTGTTCGGGAACGATGTTATCAGCTGCTTTGCGGGCCGCGTGCCGGGTAAATCGGTCGAGGAATCGCTGCCGAAATTCAAAGAGCTGTTTACGCCGCTGGTCCAACGGGCCAAAGACAACGGCGTGAAGCTCGCCATGGAAAACTGCAATATGGGTGATACCTGGCATACCGGAAAATGGAATATCGCGCTCAATCCCCTTGCGTGGGAAATGATCTTCAACGAAGTCCCCGATGAGGCGCTGGGGCTGGAATGGGAGCCCGCGCATCAGCTCACTTCCCTGGCGGATCCGATCCCGCAGCTGCGCAAGTGGGTGAAACGCATCCACCATGTGCATGGCAAGGACGCGACGATCGCCTGGGATGTGATCAGGGAATACGGGCTCAACAGCCCCGTCCCGTTCCGCTGGGACAGGACTCCCGGCTTCGGGGATTCCAACTGGAACGACATCATCACTATCCTGCGTATGAATGGCTACAAGGGCACAATCGATATCGAGGGCTTCCACGATCCGGTGTACAATACGCTCGAAAGGGAATGGACAGCGCAGCTGCGCGCGCTGGAATACCTGAAGCAGTGCCGCGGAGGCAGCCGGGAATTGATCCTGTAAAAGACGAGATCCGCCGAGAACGAGGAGGGGGTAACCATGGACAAACTCAGAGTGGGCGTCGTCGGATGCGGCGGCATTTTCACCATCGCGCATCGGCCCGCGTATCTGAAAATGGATGATGTGGAAATTGTCGCCTTGTGTGATATCAACCGTGAGCATGCCGAGAGATTCCGGCCGGATTTTCCCAATGCAGCCATCTACACCGATTACAGGGACATGTTCGCGAACGCGCCCATTGATTCTGTGGATATCTGCACGCCGAATTACCTGCATGCGCCGATCGCCATCGCGGCGATGGAAGCGGGTAAACACGTCTTCTGCGAAAAGCCTGACGCCACCAGGCCGGAAGACGTCCTGGCGATGAAAGCGACAGCGGAAAAGACCGGAAAAACGCTGATGGTCATGCGCAACAACCGCTATGTGCCGACTTCTGTTTTCGCCCACGATTACATCCGAAGCGGCAACGCCGGCGAAATCTACGCCGCGCACTGCGGCTGGCAGCGCCGCCGCGGCATTCCCGGCAAGGGCGGCTGGTTCACCGATAAAGAAAAATCCGGCGGAGGTCCGCTGATCGATCTGGGCGTGCATATGATCGATCTTGCTCTCTGGATGATGGGCAATCCTACGCCCGTCGCAGTCAGCGGCAGCACCTATTCCAAGTTCGCCGGAAGCGATCTGTCCGACAGCGAGAATTCGCGTTTCGGTGAGGCAAAGGCGGACGGCGTGTATAATGTCGAGGACTTGGCAATGGGGTTTGTCCGCATGGACAACGGCGCGACGCTGACCATCGAATGCTCCTGGGCCTCCAATATTCAAAAGGAACGCCGTTTTGTGGAATTGTACGGCACAAAGGCGGGCCTGAAGTGGGACACTGAAGAGCTGACGCTGTTTGAAGAGCGCGACGGCGTGCTCATGGACAGCGTGCCCAACATCCCCGGACGCGAGGGAGTGTATGGTCACGGGCAAAACCTGCGCCATTTTGCCGACGTCGTTCTTTACGGAGCGAGGCCGGATTTTGTACCTTCACAGGGCGTGAATATCGTCAAGTTAATCAGCGCGCTCTATCAGAGCGCGGCGACCGGCAGGGAAGTGCTCCTGTAGCGGGAAAGGCCAGGGCACGGACGCAAGAATCAGCCCTCGGGGGACTGTCCCCCGAGGGCTGATTCATATGTACGGGCTGCTGAGCCTATACAAACCGTGTGGATTCGCCTTGGATGCGCGCGATGCGATCAGCGCCGGCAGTATTCGAGAGGGGTGCTGCCCTGCCGCTAGATCGGTTCCGCGCCTACGCTGCACGAGGTAAAATGGGTGGGGGAGACGGCTGCGAGGGCGTGCTTCTTTGATCGGCAGGCCTTGCTCGCGTGGGGGCAGCGGCTCTGGAAACGACAGCCCTCCGGCAGATCCAGGGGATTGGGCACGTCGCCCTCGAGGCGAATGCGCTGGCGACGCGCCTCGGCGTCCGGATCGGCGAGCTGGATCGAGGAGAGCAGAGCGCGGGTGTACGGATGCTGTGGATGATCATAGAGCTCGTCCGCATCGGCCAGCTCGATGATCTCGCCCAGGTACATCACGGCGATGCGGTCGGAAACATATTTGACCATAGCCAGATCGTGCGAAATGAAGAGCAGGGTCAGGCCCATCCGCTTCTGGATTTCCTTGAGCAAGGTGATGATCTGCGCCTGAATGGAGACGTCCAGGGCGGAAGTGGGCTCGTCGCAGACGATGAAGGCGGGATCCAGGGCCAGGGCCCGGGCGATGCCGATCCTCTGGCGCTGGCCTCCGGAAAACTCGTGGGGGAAGCGATTGGCATGCTCGGGGCTGAGGCCGACCAGTTCCAGCATGCTGTCCACGCGAGCGTTCAACTCCGCGGCGGAACCCATGCGGTGCGCCTTCATGCCCTCCTTGACGATCTCCCTCACGGTCATGCGCGGATCCAGGGAGGAATAGGGGTCTTGGAAGATCATCTGCGCTTCCTTCTGGTATCGCTTGCGGTCGGAGGCGTTCATGCGGGCGATGTCCTGCCCGCGATAGAGGATCGTACCCCCGGAAGGACGCACGATGCCCTTGACGGCGCGGCCCAGCGTCGTCTTGCCGCAGCCGGATTCTCCGACCAAGCCCAGCGTTTCCCCTCTGGAAATGGCCAGATCCACATGGCTGACGGCTTCGAGCGTTCGCTTTCCGTCCACCGGGAAGGAAACGCACAGATCACGGACCTCAAGCATCGTTTCGGACATGCAATCTCTCCTTCTCCGCGTCGAAGAGTTCCTTTTGCTGCGCGGCGCGGGGGTCATACAGCCAGCAGCGCACCGTGTGGCCGTTCCATTCGGCCTGCGGGGGCTGCTGCTCCTTGCAGACGGCCATGCAATAGCGGCAGCGGGTGGAAAAAGGACAGCCGCTGGGCATGCGGTTGAGGTTGGGCGGATTCCCGGGGATGGTGGAAAGGGCGCCGCCCCTTGGCAGATCCAAGCGCGGCATGGCCTGCAAGAGCCCCAGGGTATAGGGATGCAGCGTCTCGTAGAAGATCTCCCGGCTCGTTCCCTGTTCCATGAACTGGCCGCCGTACATCACGCCGATGCGGTCCGCGCAGGACGCCACCGTGCCCAGGTCGTGCGTGATGAGGATGATGCTCGTTCCCAGGCTGCGAATGAGCTGGGCGAGCAGGTCCAGGATCTCCGCCTTGATGGTCACGTCCAGAGCCGTAGTGGGCTCGTCGGCGATCACCAGGCGCGGACGGCAGGAAAGGGCCATGGCGATCATCACCCGCTGGCGCATACCGCCGCTGCACTGGAAGATGTACTGGTCGATACGCTTTTGCGGATCGGGGATCTTCACGCTGGCAAGGAGACGCACCGCCTCCTCGCGGGCCTGCGCGCGCGTGTAGGCGCCGCGCTGTAAGAGCCATTGCTCGATCGGTCCGCGCGGCTCTTTTTCGCGCAGAAATCCGGAGAGGGCGACGGTGTCCTCCGCCAGGCGTTCGCCGCTGGAGCGCAGATTGCGCTGGAGCCATTGAGCGATTTTCTCCGGCTCCTCGCGAAGCGGAAGGATTTCCTCCGCCAGGGCGCGGGCGTCGGCGCGCGTCATGCGCAGATGCTGCAGGAGCATCTCCGTAATCTGGTCTCCGATCTTCATCGTGGGGTTGAGGGCGGTCATGGCGTCCTGGAAGATCACGCTGATCTCCCGGCCGCGCACGCGTTGGAGCTGGCTCTCGCTCAAGCTCATGAGATCGCGCCCGCAGAACCAGACTTCGCCCCCGTCGATTTGCCCGGGCGGCGAGGCGATCAGCCGCAGGCAGGATTGCGTCAGCACGCTCTTACCCGAGCCGGATTCGCCGACGATGGCCATGATCTCCTTCTCGTTCACATGGAAGGAAGCGCCGCGGATCGCCTCCACGCTCGTCTTGCCGGAGCGGAAGGAGACGCGCATATCGCGCACGTCGAGCAGTCGTTCCATGGGCAGGCCCTCCTTTCAGATCGCGGTCATTTCCGCAGCTTGGGATCGAGCGCGTCGCGCAGACTGTCGCCGAGCAGCTGGATGCAGAGCATCGTCAGCGCCAGGACGGCGGAAGGTGCGATCAATTGCCAGGGATGGCGGAAGCGCACCTCCATGCCCGTGCGGATGAGGCTTCCCCAGCTCACCTCTCCCGAGCCCATGCCGATGAAACTCAGGAACGCCTCGGAGAACATGGCCTGTGGGACCGCGAGAGTGAAGGAAACGATCACCACGCCGAGCGTGTTGGGGATCAAGTGCCGGAAAAGGACCGTGGCGGGGGAGACCCCCATGGACTGCGCGGCGAGCACGTAGTCCTCGTTCTTGAGCTGGAGGATCTGCCCGCGCACGAGCCGGGCCGTGTTCAGCCAGCCCGTGACCACCAGGGCAAAGATGATCGTGTAGCTGCTCGAGCCCATGATCAGGCGAACGACGAGCACGATCACCATGTACGGAATGGAGATGAACACATCCACCACCCGCATGATGAACTGGTCGATCCGCCCGCCCGCGTAGCCGGAGATCGCGCCGACGACCACGCCGATGAGCGTCTGCAGCACGGCGGCGAAGAACCCGACTTTGAAGGAGGTCTGCCCTCCCTTCCACATCTTGGTGAAGAAATCATGCCCGAATTTGTCAGCCCCGAGCCAGTATTCGGCGGAGGGCTTGTGGTTGATGGCCTCGTCGATGATGCCCGTGATGGGCCGCGGCGAGAGGATGGGCACGAGGACGCAGCAGGCGATGATAATCGCCAGGATGACGCTGAAAACGATCACCGAAGGCGTATTCAGAAAGCGCTTCACGACGTCCGCGGCATAGGAGACCTGCGGCAGCGCGTCCATGCGCTCCGCCTCGGCGCAGGGCTCGGGACGGAACAGCTCGTCCAGACCGTCTTTTTGTGTTTGCATGTGCTGTTCCTCCTTTCAGCGCTTCAGGCGGATCCGCGGGTCGATCAGGCCGTACAGGATGTCCACTGTGAGATTCGCGACCACCAGGAAGGTCCCGAAAAGCACGGTCAGCCCCATGACCAGGCCGTAATCGCGGTCCGATATGGACTCCACGTAGTAGCAGCCCAGTCCCTTGATGTTGAAGATGGATTCGACCACAAACGTTCCGCACAGGAGCGAGGCCGTGATCGGGCCGAGGATCGTCACTACGGGCAGCAGAGCGTTGCGCACCTGGTGGCGAACGACGATGCGGCTGCGCTTGAGCCCCTTGGAGCGCGCCGTTTTGACGTAATCGGCGTTCTCGGTTTCCACGAGAGAAGTGCGCATGAGCCGCGCGATGGTGGCGATGGGGTTGAGCGAGAGGCACACCGTGGGGAGAATCATTTCCTTGGGTGTGGAAAACCCCGTGGTGGGAAGCCAGCCGAGGATATTGCCGAAGACCGTCACGCTCATTGTCGCCACCACGAAGGAGGGGATGGAGATCCCCACCAGCGAGAGGCCGATCAGCGCCTTGTCCAGCGCGCGGCCCCGGTTGAGACCGGAGAGCGTCCCCAGAGCGATGCCCATGGGCACGGAGAATACCAGCGCGCACAGGCCCAGGCGCATGGACTGGGGCAGACCGTTGCCGGTGGCGGGGTCAAGGATCATGGTCGTGATCTTGCGGCCCGGGTTGGCGATGGATTCGCCCAGGTCCAGATGGGCCAGGTTCCGCAGATACACGAGATACTGCTCGAATACCGGCTTGTCCAGACCATAGTGGGCGTAGAGCTTCGCCCGGGCCTCCGCGGTGATATTCGGGTCAGCGAAGAGCCCGTTGGGGACCAGCTTGAGCAGGAAGAACGTCACCGTGGCCAGGACGAACACGGTGATCGCAGCGGTGATCACGCGCCGGACCACATACTTGAGCATATCTTCGCATCCTTTCCGATCTGCTGGGGAAAAGAGAAGCCGGGAAGGAGCCGATCAGCCCCTTCCCGGAACGGGGCAACGAAGCGGATTACTTGGCGGGCGCCGCGAAGACGTAGTCGAACTCGCCGCCCATCACGCGGACGTGGAAGCCTTCGAAGCGGTCGCTCTTGAGGTGGGCGCGGCCGCCGACGGACATGGTGATGATGGGGCCATGCTCGAGGAGCAGCTGCTCTGCCTCGAGGGCAAGCGCGGCGCGACGGTCGAGATCGGTGGTGGAGGTGATCTCCTGCACCATGGCGCTGTACTGGGCGTAGAGCTCGGGCTTGGCGAAGTTCCAGCCCGTGGCGAACAGCTCGGACTCAAAGGGCTCAAGGTAGTCGATCACGTCGTTGGTGGAGTTGTTCCAGCCGAAGAGGAGCAGGTCGTAATCGCCGGAGATGACGCGGGAATCGCGCACCTTGAATTCCACCGCGTCCATCTTCACCTTCAGGCCGAGCGCGGCGTCCAGGGCGTTTTCGAGATACTCGGCGACGGTTTCATAATCGGTGGTGTTGGCGCAGACGACCTTGATCTCCGGAACGTCCGCGACGCTGGCGTAGCCGACCTCGGCGAGGGCGAGGGCGAGCTCGCTCTCCGCCTTCTCCATATCGCGGGTAAGGGGGGCGATATCGCTGTAAGCGCCATCGCGCAGCTCAGCGATGGTCTCGTGCGCGGTATTGTTGGAGTTGACCGCGCCGGGGATGGCGTAGCCCGTGGCCACATAAGCGGGGTTGGCGAGCACGGATTCATAGAGAACAGTGCGGTTGATGGCGTTGTTGATCGCGGCGGAGAAATGATCGTTGGCCAGGAGAGCGCTCAGCTTCTCGTCGACGAGGTTGCCGTCCACGTCGCGGCGGTAATCGTTGACAAGCATGAAGTACCAGCTCGTGCCTTCGAGGACCTCGGTGTCATCCGGCATGGTGAGCAGGTAATCGCTGGAAGCGACGGCGTAATCGAGCTTCCCTTCCTTGAACATGTTCACGCGCGGCTCGACGGCCTGCACGATGACGAGCTCGACCTTATCCAGAACGATGTTGTCCGCGTTCCAGTAGTTGGGGTTCTTCTCCAGGGTGAGCTGTTCGTTGAAGCGCCACTCGGAGACGACGTACGGCCCGTTCATGCCGATCTTATCAGCGGAGGAACCATAGGCGGAGCCGTACTGCTCGTACAGGTCGCGCTTGATGGGCGCCCAGGCGGTGCTGCAGAAGGTGTCCAGGGCCCAAGGTGAGGGGGCGGAAAGGACGACCTGGATGGTGTGCTCGTCCAGCGCGGTGATGGCGAGGCTCTCCTGGGCGGCGGCGCGGATGGTATCCGCGTCGGCGCCGCTGTCGGCGACGGCCTTCACATCGTCGTAGCCCTGAACGGCTTTGAACAGCACGACGACCTTGGCGCTCTCGGCGCGGGTGAAGATCTCCTGGTAGGACCAGACGATGTCCTCCGCGGTGATGGGCGTACCGTCGCTCCAGCAGGCGTCCGCGCGGATGTTGAACAGCCAGGTCTGATAATCGTCGGTCGTATAGCTCTCGGCGAGGCCGGGAAGGATCTCGCCTTCGTGCTCGCGCAGGAGCGGCTCGGCGATGCCCTCGGTCACGACGAGGGTATAGGCCGAGGTGTTCTGCTGCGGATCAATGGTCTCGATGTCCTGCTCCAGGCCGATGCGGAGCGTGGGGGTGTCCTCAGCCAGGCCAGCCGGAGCGCAGGCGGCAAGAAGGACCAGGGTCAGAAGAAGAGTCAGGGTTTTTTTCAGTTTGCGCATGGTTCATACCTCCTTGGAGTCGATCTGTCGGGAGAACGATCTTGATATAAAAAGACCTGTCCCACCCAAGTACCCTTGTGCAGGACAGGATCTCATACGCGATCCTGCGGTGCCACCCGCATTGACGCCGAAGCGCCCTCTCAGTGCATGTTTTGTGCATGCCGGCTCTGCTAACGAAGAGCCACGCCGTCTTCCATACTCCGCGTCTTTACGCGTTTCCGTCCGCCCTCGGGAGGCCATTCCGCCCGCGCTGACCACCGCGTCCCACCATCCGCGGCTCTCTTTGGGAAAGCGTACCGGCCGTACTCGTCTCCTTCAACGGTTTATTGTATTAAAGCACGAATGATGGGCCCTGTCAATAACCGTGTATAAATTTTCTGTGTCAATTTATAAATATACCGCCCTCCGCAGACGGCAGAGGACGGTATACGGCGCGTTTACCACTTGATCATTGTCGCTCCGTCGAGCTCGTACCCCGGCGCGACGACGTTGAACCCGGGCGCCTCGAATCCCTTCACGCGGCTGAAAGCGATGCGGTTGCCCTTTGCGACCAGGTCGATGCGGCGCAGGGCGGTAATATCCTCGTCCGGTTTGCCGGGCACGGCGATGAAATCCCCCTGCATTCCCTTGGCGAGGGTGCCGGTGATGGCTTCCACTCCGCAGATGCGCGCGGAGACGGAGGTGGCGGCGCGCAGGGCCTCGGCGGGGGTCATACCGCTTTCGACGAGGCATTCCGTTTCGCGGATGGTGGCGGTGGTGCCTTCAAGGGGATCGTTGGGGAGCAGGTCCGTACCGACGCCGATCGTCAATCCCTCTTCGACCGCCCAGCGCAGGGCCTGCTTGTGCTTTTCCTGGGCCTCCGCCTGCTTGCGCACCTGGTATTCAGGGCTGCCGTGGGCCATGAGGTACTCGCCCGCGTGCGACACGGCGATGGTGGGCACGTAGAAGGTGCCGGCGTCCTTCATCATCTTCGCGGTCTCGCGCGTCAGGAAGTAGCCGTGTTCCACGCAATCCACGCCGTTGCGGACCGCCGCGCGAATGGCATGATCGTTGCTCAGGTGGGCGGCCACGCGCTTGGAAGAGCCGTGAGCGACCTCGACCACGGAGGCGATCTCCGCGTCGGTCATCTGCAGATCTCCCACGCCTTCGGTGGGAGAGGCGAGACCGCCCGTCATGCAGATCTTGATGAAATCGACTCCCTGGGCGATCTGGCGGCGCACCCCCTTGGCGAATTCGGCCGGGCCGGAGCATTCGCAGGAGCCGTACTGGTTCCAACCGTGGCCGCCGTGCGCGATGATGACTTCGCCGCACGCGATCACGCGCGAGCCAAAGAGCATGTTCTTGTCGACAGCCTTGCGAAGAGCGACGTCCACGAAATCGGCGCCGCCGATGTTCCGAATGGTGGTTACGCCGGACATAAGCGTTTCGGCGAGGCGGCGGTACATCATCAAGGCGCGGTACGCTGGCCCGAAATTGTCGACCGGCCAATCGAGAAAGGGGTGGAACAGATCCAAGTGCACGTGGCAGTTGAAGAGCCCGGGCAGGAGGGTATAGCCGGAAAGGTCGGCGACGGTGTCGCTCGCGGCGATCTCGGCCTGCGCTTCGGGCGTGGCGCAGGAGCCGACATAAGAGAGAACCCCCTGGGGCGTTTCGGGAACGATTTCATAGGAAAGCAGGCCGTCCTCTATCGTGGGCCGCTGGGTCCCATCGAAGATGCGGGCGTGGACGAGGCTGATTTTGCTCATGGCGTTTGCTCCTTACAGGCCGTAGACGTCGGCCATTTTTTCGCTGAGGTAATCGATGTAGGGACGGGGATTCAGGCCTTCGCCAACGACGCGGCGGATGAGCTCGTTGGGAGTATAGACCTGACTGTAGCGATGCACATGCTCGCCCAGCCACCGGTTGATGGGCAGCAGGTCTCCCTTGCGCGCGGAGCCGAAGACGTCGACCTCCTTTTCCATTTCGCGCAGGATCTGCACGTTGTAGCAATTGCCGATGGCGTAGGAGACGAAAGCGCCGAAACGGCCGTAGGGCCACTGGATATCCTGGAGGATGCCCACGGTATCGCTGGGCACGTCAAGCCCCAGATATTCCTTGATCTTTTTGTTCCAGATGGCGGGCAGATCGGCGGCGGCCACGGTGCCGTTGATGAAATCCCGCTCCATCTCGTAGCGGATGAGGATGTGCAGGCAGTAGGTGACTTCGTCCGCAGCGGTGCGGATGAGGCTGGGCTCGCAGCGGTTGAAGCCACGGTAGAGATCGTCCACGGTCACGTCTCCGATGTAGGGCCGGTACGCGGCCATGAACCGGTCGTACAAGCCCTCCCAGAAGGCGCGGCTCCGGCCGATGACGTTTTCATAGAAGCGCGATTGCGATTCCTGGAACGCCGCGGAGGTGCCGCCGCCGAGGATCGTACCCTCGACCTCGTCGGGGATGTTCAGGGAGTTGATCGTGTGCCCGCCCTCATGCAGGATGGAGAAGAGTGAGGAGGCGAAATCCGTCTCTGTGTAGCGTGTGGAGAAGCGCACGTCCTGGAGATTGATGTTGAAGGAGAAGGGGTGGGTCGTCTCCGTCAGCATGACCATATCCGGATCGAGGCCCATATAGCGATAGAGTTCCTCGTTGAAGCTGCGCTGGACGGGGAGGGGCACGGGCTTGTGCAGGAACTCCGGCACGGGGAATTGCTTTTTGCCGATCTTCTGCACCAGCGGGACGATGGCCTCCTTGAGTTGGCCGAAGAGCTCGTCCAGGATTGCGCTGCTCATGCCTTCCTCATAATAATCGAGCAGGGCGTCGTAGGGGGTGTTCTCATAGCCGAAGCACTCCGCGAGGCGCTTGTTCTGGGCGATGAGCGTATCGATATGGGGGACGAGCGCGCCCCAATCGTTATTCGGGCGGGCCGTTTCCCAGATGGCGATGGCCTCTCCCTTTGCGGCCTCGTGCTCGGCGTAGAGGTCGGCGGGGACGTTGCAGTAGAATTTGTAGGCGCGCGAAGCTACGCGCACGAGGGCTTTGTCGAGGTCACCCATCTCGGCCGTGTGGGGCTGGAGGGCGTCCAGAAAGGCTTTCATCTCAGGAGAGGTTTGCAGGCGCATGGTTTCCGCGGCCATGGCGCCTTTGGTGGCGGCGCGGCCCTTGGCGCCCTTGGGAGGCACGCGCTGGATGCTGTCCCAGAACAGGAGCGAGTTCACGCGCTCAAAATGGTAGATCCGCTCAAGATACTCTTTGAATTCACGCAGTGTGCGCGTCGTAGAAGCATCCACTTTGGTTTCCTTCTTTCCTTTGAAGCCGGTCGGTTTACTTTTGCTCTTCCTCGTTGATGTTCATATGCATGATGGCGCGATACTTGGAGCCCGGGGTGCGCTCCATTTCAAAGGGCTCGCCCTCGAGGATGGGGAAGCGGTCCATATGGGCCTTGAGGGCGGCGCGCTCGCTCTCCTCCAACTCGAAACGGAATACGTTGACGTTGTCTTCGACATGACGGCTGTTGCGCACGCCGACAATGGCCGCGCCGACGCCGGGCTGGTCGAGGATATAGCGCGTGGCGACGTTGGAGATGGAGACGCCGTGCCGATCGGCGATTCCTTTGAGGAGCAGGAGCAGCTCCTGATACCCCTGCCAACCCATGGTATCTTCGATCACCTGCAGGTATTTGACCTGGGAGCGCGTCTCCGGCTCCTTGTATTCCCGGCCGATCCATTTTTCCGAGAGGAACCCGCCCGAAAGCGTGCCGTAGCAGAACAGGGCGATGTCATGCTCCTTGCAGTACTGCAGCAGGCCTTTCTCCGGCCTGCGGTCGAAGAAGGAATACTGCGCCTGGGTGGACATGACGGGAATGCCCGCGTCGACGATCTGGGCCAGATGTTCCGTGTCAAAATTGCACATGGAGACATTGCGGATCTTGCCCTTCTCCTGCAGCCGCTGCAGATATCCGGCGGTCTCGATACAGCCGGGGACGGAATAATCCCACCAGTGGAACTGCACGGCGTCGAGGACATCGCGGTGCAGACGTTTGAGGCTGCGGTCGATGACGGCCTCGGTGGAAGCGAAGGTCACCTTGTCGAGCAAAGCGATATCCGGCACATATTTGGTGTGCACCTGGATATCATCGGGATGATAGTCTCCGCGCCGGCGCAGTTTCTCAACGAATTCGCCGATGAACTCCTCCGCGCCGGTGTAGATATCGGCGCAGTCGAAGGTGGTGAAACCGCGTTCCACCAAGGCGTGGAAACCACGCATGATATCCGCAAAATCCAGTTGGCCCTGGAGATTGTGCCCCAGGGAGAGCTGCCAGCAGCCGTTGATCACGCGGCTGATGGTATAGCCGGGTCTGATTTCATACCTTTGATTCATGCTCATTTTCTCCTTTGACCGGTTCGACGGTGCAATCGCTGTGGCGGAAGGAGTGCTCCCGGAGCCTTGTGATGCGAAAGCGCGCCCCGCAGTTGGGGTCCGGGCAGGCGATCACGCTGTCGGAGAGCATCCAGTCGTTGGGGTGCAGGGGGCGCTGTTTCGCGGGGAGAAGGGGCATAAGCGCGCTCAGCGAGTACATGGAGAACGACGGGCTTTCTGGCGGAAAGACGAGGTTTTCGCCGATCACGTAAAAGCAGTCGCCGACGTGATGCCCGCAGACCATGGGCCTGTCGCCCGCTTCGACCTCCACTTTCAGGTCGTATAGGGTAAAGGCGTCTTCTCCCATACGGCGCACCTCCTGGATAAAGATACAATCATTATACACACTGGCGCGGGAGGATTCAACACCTTTTTGTCCGCACGGGTCCCTCTGTTTGGGAGTTGGAACGCCGCGCCGGAAGAGGGCTCCGACAGGCGCCGGTCGGGCAAAGAAGCGGCTCCGGGAATATGCTCTGATCGAATTGTGAATGATTATTCAGGAAAGAACCTGGAATGAACCTCTGCCCCGATGGTGGGAAAAACGCGAGCCTGCGCGCGGGCGGATCGGCGGATACGGCAGAACGGCCCGGGGCTGTATCGCCCCGGGCCGTTCGTCGCGCCGCGCGGTATCGTTCCGGCGGGCGGCTCAGGTGTTCGTCGCTCGGACCACCTGGATGTTTTTGTACGTCGAGAGATGTGTGATGATATCCGTATAATTCAGCGAAGAAGGCAAATGAAGCGTGTATATATTCGTGTAGATATTGTCTTCCTGCGTTGTGCGGTCCGCCGCGTTCTCAATGTGGAAATCCAGGTTGAGGACTTTGATTCCGGATTTCTCGAAGAAATCGTTGATATAGCTCATGGTTTCCTGGCGATGGATGAACCGGACCTCAACGCGCTTAAGGGAATTGACGGGAATGATCCGCTGCAGGATCATCAGCACGCCAAGCACCAGAATGCAAACGATGATGCTCATCCAATAGTAGCCATAACCCGTCGCCAGTCCCAGACACGCCGTGTTCCACAGCGAGGCGGCTGTGGTCAGGCCGCCGATCTTCTTCTCCTGCATGAAGATCGTGCCCGCGCCGAGAAAGCCGATGCCGCTGATCACTTGGGCGGACATACGGCCGAAATTATACGTGACCGGGCCGGGCGTGAGATCGCTCAGATCATACATAAAAAGGCTCTCGATCAGGGCGATGACGCATGCGCCGAGGCTCACCAGCACGTGCGTGCGCAGACCGGCCGGACGGTTTTTATACTCGCGTTCCACACCGACAATGCTTCCAACGATAACAGCGACAGCGATCCTTATGAGCAATTCCGCCGAAGAAAAGGGATTGGTACTCACTAATCTGGAAAACAAGATCCTCTACCCCCAACATGTGGCGATTCATCCTGTGTTTGCCGCGGCTTTTGCCGCCTTCCCTCAGCCCGACCCGATCTGCTGCTTTTCGGTGATCCTCCGCAACTCGTTGAGAGTCTCGTCGATCTCTTTAATCAGCAGCTTGGCGCGCATGTAGACATATTGCCCCACGGGCGTAACGGAAACCATCTTGGTGTGACGATCCAACAGTTTCACCTGCAGCTTTGTTTCCAGGGCTTTGACGTCCTGCGAAATAGCCGGCTGAGAGGTATGAAGGGCCTTGCTGGCCTCAGAGAAGCTTCCGGTTTCTACTACCGCGATGAAGCTGCGCATTTTTTTGATCATCTGATCCCCCTACAATCCGTGGACATCAGGGACGCTTTATAAATAATCTTTATAAAACGATAAAAAAATTATATATCGAAACCCTGGGCTTGTCAATGCATAATCCTGACAGCAGCAAAATAAAGTAACAGATGGCGCCCATGGGCCCGAGAGGCTATGCTTTTTCGCGGATCGGCGCGAAAAGCGCGCGACGCAACGCGAAGGGTTCGCGGCGTTGTCCTACGATGGGATCCGTGCAGTAAACCGCCGCCACGCTCCTGAACCGGAGCGCGGCGGCGGTTTTGGTTCAACGGCGCGGCGGGCGTCGGCCTTCCGCAAAAGGGCCCTCCCGGCGCGCTTTTCAGCGCCGGGGGGGCCCTTTTCCCGCCAGCGCGGCAACGGCTTTTTCATGCCTGGGATAAAACGGAGGAGGGTGTCAGAGACCGCTCCAAACGGCGGACGATCACGAAATAAGCTGGGATGAGGAAGAGGATTGCGCTCACCCAGGCGATCGGGTTTGCAAAGGACGCGCCGTTAAACCCGAAGCGCCGCACGAGAACGAAGGCGACGAAGGTGCGGCCGATGAGCTCCATCACCCCCGCGAGCATGGCCAGGCGGCTGTACCCAAGCCCCTGGATGGCGTGGCGGAAAGCGATCACGAGAAAGAGCAGGTAGGCGGTGGCGATCACGATGTTCAGATACTGGAGCGCCCAGGAGAAGACGAGCTCCTCGGCCGGGTCGATGAACAAAAGCGCGACAAACCGCCCCAGGCCAAGCTGCGTTGCGAAGGCGAACGCGCAGTAGCACAGCATGATCAGGCACATCTGCCGCATGCCCATGCGCACCCGGTCGATGCGCCTGGCACCGAGGTTCTGCCCGCAGAAGGTGGCCATGGTCACGCCCACCGCTTCGATGGGGCAAGTGAAGACGAACTGGACCTTCGCCCCGGCGCCGATGGCGGCGACGGCGCTCGATCCCAGGGAATTCACGGCGCGCTGGAGGATGGTCGAGCCGATCGCCGTGATGGAGAACTGCAGGCCCATGGGCAGCCCCTGCCCCA